>NZ_JBDYKJ010000053.1:0-34480 GCF_040012395.1 Nocardioides sp. 31GB23
GACCCCAGCAGAGGCCCTCGACGAGCACCTACGATTGCTCCACCAAGCTGGTGTTGCTACCACCGGTTGAACCCAGTAAGGACCCCTTATGGACCCGATTGGCCGAGGCGGCGCGCTCGTTGATCAACGCCTTGCGATACCGCGTCAGGTCCCGCAGCTCCCGGATCGGCTTGGGCGGCACGAAGCTGGCCGACAGCAGGCCGTGTGCCAACAATTGGGCCAGCCACACCGCATCGATGGTGTCGGTCTTGCGGCCAGGCACGTGTTTGACGTGGACCAGCATCACCACGAAGTCGTCCTCCAGCAGGTAGTACACCGGCTTCCAGTACACCCCGGTGGACTCCATCACCACGTGAGTCACACCCAGACCGGCCATCCAGTCGCGCAGTTCCATCAGGTCCGGCGTGGTTGTCCCGTACGTCTCGATCAGTTCAGCAGGCCGCCCGGTCACCCGGTCGGGAACCCGGACGCACACCACCACCTCGGCCTGGCCCACGTCGATGCCCGCGCACCGATCAACGAGCTCTTCCATCTCTCCTCCTCTCCATTGGAGGACCACCGCTTGATCGAAAGCCGATCAAGCGATTCTGCTCGTCGTGCTCAAGGGCGACAGTCCGGGGTGCCGACACGGCTTTACGTCAGACTTACACTCGGGCTCTCTGGCACCAAAGAGGACCGACGTCACCACGAGCGGTGGCCCCGACCCCATTTTCATCCGCCGGGATGGCGGAGTAAACCGCCGCGAGTGACTTACACAGACCATCTGACATACATGCCCTATTGCCGCGATGGAGTTCCTGCTCGAGGCCCTCGACGAGATCGCCGCCGAAATCTTCGGTTCGGTCGCACACCTGCTCAACCTCGACCTCGACATCCTTTTCGTGGACACGACCTCTACCTATTGGGAGCTCGACATCGCCGACGAGCTGGTCGACCTGGCCGAGGTCGTCGATGACGACGGCAGCCGCCCGGTCGAGCAGGCCAAGCGGGAGTTCGGGCACTCCAAGGACCACCGCACCGACCTGCCCCAGGTGGTGATCGCGATGGCGGTGACCCGCGACGGGGTCCCGGTGCGGTGCTGGACCTTTTCCGGCGACACAGGCGACACCTCGATCATCCGCACCGTCAAGCACGACCTGGCCGGCTGGAACATGCGCCGGATGGTGTGGGTCGCGGACCGCGGCTTCGCCTCCGCGGCCAACCGGGCCTACCTGACCCGTGGTGGTGGGCACTACATCCACGCCGAGAAGCTGCGTCACACCAACGGCGAGGCCGCTGCAGCACTGGCCCGACCGGGCCGCTACCGCACCGTCGCGGGGAACCTGCGGGTCAAGGAGGTCGCGGTCGCCCCCGGCGGCAACGGTGATGGCGACGACGGCGCGAGGGCGCAGCGGTTCGTGGTCTGCCACAACCCCGAACAGGCCGACCGGGACGCCGCGGTCCGCACCCAGCTCGTCGCCCACCTGCAGGAACTCGTCACCGGGTCCGATGCCTGGACCGCACGGCGTCGCGACGAGTTCGTCGGATCGCTGAAGACCAAGCCCGGCTGCGCAGGTATCTGCGCCGCACCGGCGGCGGGTTGCTCCGGGTCGACGCGGCCGCGGTCAAGCGCGAGTCGCACCTGGACGGCAAGTGGCTGCTCCGCACCTCCGATGCCACCTTGACCCCCGAGGACCTCGCCGCGGCCTACAAACAGCTGCTGCAGGTCGAACGTGGCTGGCGCGACATGAAGGGCGCCCTCGGGCTCCGTCCGGTGTTCCACTACCGCGAGGACCGGATCCGTGCCCACATCCAACTGTGCTGGCTTGGACTCTTGCTGCTTCGGGTGGTCGAGAACGCCACCGACGACACCTGGCGCAACGTCCGCAACGAACTCGACCGGATGCACCTGGTCACCCTGGCCACCGCCGACGACCACGTCGCACAACGCTCCGCCACCACCAACGGCCAGAAGGCCATCCTGACCGCGCTCGAGCTCCCCGAGCCGCCGCGGTTCTTCGACTTCACCGTGCCCGAGACCAGCTGACCCACGCCCGTCACGCGGCTCTGTAGTAACACGACCCCAACCCGCCGCTTCGGCGTTTCCGCAGGCCACACCCCATATTCGGCCGGTCGTGTGCTCATCTTCGGAAGTCCGGACTGAGATGAGAACCGCTGCTTACACCGTTTCTCGGACAGACCCACGGATGGAACTGATGCGTCACCCGCACCCGGGCGACAGCGCCCGGATCATCGCCAGGGCGTGCAGTCGACGGTGAGATCGAACGGACGCATCGAATCAGTCAACACCAAAGATCCGGCTACTCACCCGCGTCGCGTTCGGGTTCAAGTCCCCGGACGCCCTCATCGCCCTCGCCATGCTCAACCTCGGCGGCCACCGCCCCGTCCTCCCCGGCCGGAAATGACCCACGGATCAGTCAGGAGAGCCAGAAAATTGGCCCGCGCGCCGGCCGGAGCCGGGCGGGCCGGCGAAAGCTTGTGCTATCGCTATCCACTCCGCCGCCACTGGGCCCCGCGTGATCACGTCGGTGTCCTGCGGGTGACGCCGCTGCGTAACGACGAGACAGAAATCGAGTGCTGACCCGATGACGCGGTTCGCCGCTCCCTCTTCACCCCATACCCATAACTCTCCAGTAGGGCCGGTAACCTCCACCCGGACAGGGGCCGCAGGGATCGGTCGCCCGTGCGCCCGAAAACTGTTCGGCAGCGCCCGAACTCCGATATCCGTGATATGTCTGAGCCTATCGGTCGCGACCGTCTCCGCGCCTAGCGCGTCGCGCACGTCCTGCCCATGTGCCCATGTCTCCATTAGCCGAGCAGTGACGAAGGAGAGCACGCTCATGGGCGGCCCGAACCAAGGAACCCGAGTCTGCCGATCGACTGCACGCAGTGAGTGCACCATCTGCACCCGCGCCTGAACGAAGCCGCCGAGCAGCTCAGGTACACCGATCGTCCGCCCGGGGATGTTCGCACGGTCTACGAAAGCGATCGGATCCGGCTGTGCCTCCGCGAGCAACTGGGTGAACGCGGCCCGGTCGGTGAGTGCGAGATACGCAGCGTTGTCTGAGAACGTCAGGTGGCTCACCTGATCTCGAACCGTCCACCCTTCCGCGGGCGTCGCCTTCTCCCAGGCGACGACCGGCAGAGGCAGCAGCATGCTCATCAAGCAGCCCGTTTCGGCGGCGACATCACGCAGCAGCAGGTCGAGCTGCATGCCTTTGTCGTCGATACCACCGATGCTCGGACGGCTCGAGCTCATCGGCCCTGCCATTGCGGTGGGCGCTTCTCGCGGAACGCCCGTGGACCTTCCTGTGCATCAGCGCTCAGATAGACAGGCTCCCAGATCCGGTCCGCCTCATCGAGTGCGTCATGCCAACCACGATCTGCTGATGCGTACACCATCGCCTTCGATGCAGCGACGGACAGCGGGGCATTGGCGGCGATCCGCTCAGCCAACTCCTGAGCCGCTTCGCGCAGCTGTGCGGCAGGGACCACTTCGTTGACCAGCCCGACCTCCCGCGCTCTCACAGCGTCGATGGGATCGCCCGTCATAAGAAGCTGCATGGCCACGCGGGGTGGGATCAGCCACGGCAAGGGAGCCGCCCACGGCGACCCGCGGCCAACTTTCACTTCCGTCACGGCGAAGCGGGCGTTTTCGGCGGCGACTACCAGGTCGCACATCTGGGCCATGAGGAAGCCACCTGCGTAGGCCACACCATTAACGGCCGCGATGGTGGGTTTGTCGACAGCAACGGTGCGGCCGAAGTATGGAATGAAGTCCGGCGGAGGCGGCCCCAGCCTCTGCTCGGCCATCTCCTTGAGGTCCCCTCCGGCGCAGAAGGCCGCGTCACCTGCTCCGGTGAGGATCATGACCTTCGCTTCACCGTCGGAGTTGAAACGGTCGACGGCCTCGAACAAGCCGGCGCGGATCGCGGAGTTGATGGCGTTTCGTGCGTCTGGGCGGTTCAGCGTCACCCAGGCGGCTCCGTTGACGACTTCGTAGGTGACAGCGTCATCGTGCAGGTTGCTCATCGTGAACCCCTAATAGGAACTGGGCAGGCCGAGACTGTGCCTGGCGACATAGTTGAGGATCATTTCTCGGCTGATCGGCGCGGTCCGCATGAGTCTCATCGAGCCCCACAAGGTGGCCAACCCGTACTCTGTCGACAACCCGTTCCCGCCGTGGGTCTGGATGGCCTGGTCCAACGCTGCCATGCCCGCTTCGGCAGCCGCGAACTTCGCCATGTTGGCGGCCTCTCCGGCCAGGGGGTCTCCCTCGTCGTGCAGCCAGGCGGCCCGCTGCGTCATCAGGCGAGCAAGATCGGCGTTGATCTTCGCAAGCGCCAAGGGGTGCGCGACGCCCTGGTGTGTGCCGATCGGAACGCCCCACACCTGGCGTCCTCGGGCGTACTCCGCCGCCTTGGCCAGGGCATATCGAGCGATGCCGTTGCCCATAGCTGCCCCCATGATCCGCTCAGGGTTCAGGCCGTGGAAGACCTGGCGTAGCCCGTCGCCCTCTTCCCCGATCAGGCTCTCAGCAGGAAGGCGGACATCGTCGAAGAAGAGGGTGAACTGCTTGTCCGGTGCCGTCATCTCCACTGGAATGAGCGTCTTGGTGAGGCCGGCGGCATCGGTGGGTACCACCAGGAGGCTCAGCTTCCCGCGGCCCCTGTCGTCCGTGCCCGTTCGGGCGACGACGAGGATGGCGTCAGCCTCGTCCACACCGGAGATGTAGTACTTGGTGCCGGACAGCACGTAATCGGTACCGTCGCGACGGGCCACTGTCGAGATGTTGTGCGAGTTCGAGCCTGCGTCCGGTTCGGTGATGGCGAACGACATGATGGACTCGCCGGTGGCCAGACGTCGGAGCCATCGCTCTTTCTGCTCCTCCGTGCCGAAAGTCTGAATCACCGAGCCGCAGATCGCAGGAGACACCACCATCATGAGGAGTGGGCAGCCGGCAGCCGTCAGCTCCTCGGCCACGATCTGCAGCTCGTAAACGCCGGCGCCCCCGCCGCCGTACTCCTCTGCCAGATTCACCCCCAAGAAGCCGTGCTGTCCCGCAGCCTTCCAGAGCTCCGTACTCTTGGCTCCGGACTTCGAGGTTTCGACGAAGTATTCGTGACCGAACGACCGTCCAAGCTTCGCCACGGCCTCTCGGAGAGCGCTGTGCTCATCGGTTTCACGCAAGTCCATCTGGTGCTCCTTGTTGACGTCGGTTAGTGGGTGCAGGAAGCGCTCATCTGCGGCGAGGCCGCCTAGTTCTCGTTCTCCTCGATCACCACGAGCACCTCGCCGTCATGCACTGCTGACCCCTGCTCAACCGTGACTTCGCGGACGACGCCCTGATGCGGACTCGTCATGGTGTGCTCCATCTTCATGGCCTCAAGGACCAACAGCGGTTCTCCAGCAGCGACGTCGTCGCCGACAGCAACGAGCACCCTCGCGACGGTGCCCGGCATCGGCGCCATGAGGGAGCCGCCGGGGGCGGCTGACGCCGTGGAGGTGAAGCGCGGTGTCCGGGTGAAGGAGGTGTGGCCGAGGCGGCCATCCACATGGACGGTCGGTGAGTCCCCATGACCGGAGATCTCGACGTGGAAGGTTTCGCGGAGACCGTCAACCTCGAGAACGACTCGTTGGGGCGTGAGCACACCGACGGCCAGCTCAGGTAGGCCGTCATCGTTGACGTGTGCGCGAACAGTTCCATGGTCCAGCACGTAGGCGACCCGGTACTGTGCTTCTCCGGCCTCGAAGCTGATGGTCTGCGGCTGCGAGCGGTTGTTCCGCCACCCGGCGGGGACGGTGCGCTGTACCGACGCCCCCGCCCGTTTGCGCTCGACCAGAGCCAGGGTCGCCACGACCGCATGCAGGCGCTGCGCGTCCGGTCCGGCCAGTGGTCGGCCCAGGTCGACGGCGGGGTGCCGGGTCAAGAATCCAGTGTCAGTGTGACCGGCCACGAACTCGGGATGCCGCAGGATGCGGACCAGGAGATCCCGGTTCGTGACCAAGCCATGGATGCGGGCGTTGGCGAGTGCCGCGCTGAGCTTGCGTATCGCCTCCTGCCGGTCCGGCGCCCAGGCAATGACCTTGGCCACCATGGGGTCGTAGTACTGACTGACCGACGATCCGACTTCCACGCCACTATCGATCCGAACCCCCGGAACCTGCCCGAGGTCGAAGGTGTCGAGCGTTCCGGTCTGTGGCAAGAATTGCTGCAGCGGGTCCTCGGCGTAGAGTCTTGCCTCGACCGCATGGCCGGTGATGACAGCGTTCGACACCTCGGCGGGAAGCGGTTCGTGTTGGGCGACCATGAGCTGCAGGCGGACCAGGTCGAGCCCGGTGACCAGCTCGGTGACCGGATGTTCGACCTGAAGCCGCGTGTTCATCTCGAGGAAGTAGTACTTACCTTGACCGTCCATCACGAATTCCACGGTCCCGGCACCGACATAACCAACGGCCTTGGCCGCCGCCACAGCGTCTCTGCCCAGACGCTCGCGCAGGTCTTCATCCACCGCGGGCGACGGGCATTCCTCGATGATCTTCTGATATCTACGCTGGATCGAGCACTCGCGCTCGAACAAGTGCGCAACGCCGCCATACGTGTCGGCCAGCACCTGCACCTCCACGTGGCGAGGAGAGACCACGAGTCGTTCCAGGAACACGGTCGCGTCGCTGAAGGCAGCAGCGGCCTCCCGCTTGGCGGCGGCGACGGCTTCGAGTAGGTCGCCGGGAGCCAGCACCGTGCGCATGCCACGCCCCCCACCACCCGAGGACGCCTTGACCAATAGGGGGTAGCCGAGGTCTTCAGCCGCCTGACGGACCGTGTTCGTGTCCAGATCGGTCACGTCTGTCCATGGCAACGTAGGGACGCCGACACTGGCCATGATTGCCTTGGCGGCGAGTTTGGACCCCATCGCCTCGATCGCCTCCGGCGGCGGACCTACGAACGTGAGCCCGTTCTCGGCGCAGAGACGGGCGAAGCCGGCGTTCTCGGACAGGAACCCGTAACCAGGATGAACGGCGTCCGCGTTCACCCTGAGGGCGGCATCCACCAGGAGATCCGGACGCAGGTAGGTCTCCGCCGGGCTCACCCCTGGCAGCCGTACGGCTACGTCCGCCTCGGCCACGTGGCGCGCGTCCATGTCGGCGTCGGAGTAGACGGCGGCCGTGCTGATGCCCATGTCGCGACAGGTACGGAAGATCCGTCGTGCGATTTCACCGCGGTTCGCGACCAGGACCATGCTTATCGAAGACAAAGGTTCACATCCTGAATACGCCGTAGCCGCGCTGGCCACGGACTTCGTTGTTGTGGATCACGGACAGGCAGATGCCGAGGACAGTCCGCGTATCGCGCGGGTCGATAACGCCGTCGTCGTACACCCTCGAGCTGTTCGCCAGCGCAGTCTGCTCGCGCTCGATCTGCGACTGAACGGTCTCGCGCATGACGACGTCGGCAGCCTCATCGAACGGGAGACCCCTGTCGACCGCTGATTCCCTCGCGACGATGGACATCACGCCGGCGAGTTGTTGAGGTCCCATGACGGCGGTCCTGGAGTTGACCCAGGAGAAGAGGAAACGCGGTCCGAACGCTCGGCCAGCCATGCCGTAGTTCCCCGCTCCGTAGGAGACTCCTATGTTGACGGTGAGATGCGGGACTCGACTATTGGTCACCGCGTTGATCATCTTTGCCCCGTCCTTGATGATCCCGGCTTGCTCGTAGGTCTTGCCGACCATGTATCCCGTCGTGTTTTGGAGGAACAGCAGTGGGGTGTCGATCTGGTTGGCGAGTTGAATGAACTGAGTCGCCTTCTCGGCCTCCTCGTTGAGAAGCACGCCTCTCGCGTTGGCCAGCACACCCAACGGGTATCCGTGGATGGACGCCCATCCCGTGACAAGCGAGGTGCCATAGAGCGGCTTGAATTCATCGAACCTGGAGCCGTCGACGGTCCGGGCGAGGACATCGCGTGGGTCGAACGGCACCTTGGGGTCCGAGGAGGGGATGCCGAGGAGCTGTTCGACCGGGTAGAGGGGCTCGTCGGGCGGCTCGCTAGGACTCGAGCCCAATCTGCGCCAGTTCAGACGGCGCACGATCTCGCGACCGATGCGGATCGCGTCGAGTTCATCCTCGGCCAGATAGTCGGCGAGTCCGGAGGTCCGGGCATGCATCTCCGCGCCCCCGAGCGACTCGTCGTCCGACTCCTCGCCGGTGGCCATCTTCACCAGGGGCGGTCCCCCGAGGAACACCTTGGATCTCCCGCGGACCATCACCACGTAGTCGGACATGCCCGGCATGTAGGCACCGCCAGCTGTCGCGTTGCCGAAAACGAGCGCGATCGTGGGTAGCCCGGCGGCGGAGTGATCAGTCAGGTCCCGGAACATCCGCCCGCCCGGAATGGCCACCTCGGCCTGCGTCGGCAGGTCGGCTCCGCCCGACTCCACGAGCGTGACGACCGGCAGCCGGTTCTCCTTCGCGATCTCCATGGCACGGAAGACCTTCTTGAAGCTATGGGGGTTCAGGGTCCCTCCGCGCACGGTGGGGTCGTGGGCGATGAGCATGACCTCGACGTCCTCGATGACGCCGATGCCCGTGACCACGCTGGCGCCCACCGTGAACTCGGTGCCCCACGCCGCAAAGGGCATCAGCTCCAGGAACGGCGAGTCCTCATCCAACAGCCATTCGATGCGTTCGCGCGCGAGCATCTTTCCGCGAGCGCGTAGGCGCGCGACGGACTTCTCGCCTCCGCCAAGGAGTGTCGCCGAGCGAACCTCTGCGACCTCGTCGAGGCTCAACCGCATCTGGTCCAAGTTTTGCTGAAACTCGATGGAGGAGGTGTCTACTCGATCGGGCAGTACCTGCACGGTTCTCCCTTACTTCTCAGTACGTGTTCTGTCGAATAAGTCTGTTGATTCGATGCTCGACGAGCGGCCAGCGGCAAGGACCCCAGTGAGAAGGATCCCCATGACGTCGTCCACCACGCGCTCCAAAGGGAACTCACCGCTGGGCTGGTACCACTGTCGAACCGAGTTGAGGCCTGCGAAAATGAACTTGACCACGGGACGCACAGGGACGTCCCGGAAATCTCCCGAGGCGATGCCCGACCTCAAGATGGAGGCGAGAACGTCCTCATACCGTCGTCGAGCCGCCGCCAGGTTCGCGGGCGCCGTCTTGGACATGAGCACGTCGCTATTGTCGGCGAGAGCCTGGCCCTCTACGGTCGTGCAGACACGACTGACGTGTGTGTGCATGAACTCCCGCAGCCGTTCGGCAGGTTCGCCTTCGCTCACCTCGGCTGGTTGGGAGTCGACCGCAGCGATCAAGAGCTCGGCAAGCAGGTCGCTCTTGGACGATACGTAGTAGTACAGGCTGGCCTTCGACAACCCAACCTTGTCGCCGATCCTCTGCAGGCTCGCGTCGTGATAGCCGCGGATCGCGAACTCCTCGGCCGCCGCCTCGAGAATCTCCATACGCCGCCGGGTCTGACGCAGTTCCCTGCGCCTCTTGGCCGGCGGTTCTCCGACGGCCGCGTACTCCGGGGCCTCCGACGCGTGTGCATCGGCCTGCTCAGACATCGATCTCCATGAACAGGAGCGCCTCGCCCATGGCTTTGCCCTGAGCGTCCACCCGAAGCGAGGTCGTTCCTCCACCGCCCAATGCGGAGGTCAGGATGAAATTGAGCGCCCCCAAGTTCGGCAGCTCGTACCGCTTCACCTCGCCGAGGCAGACTCCAGCGAAGTGATGGGCAACCCGTTCCGCCGTTACCTCTTTGACGAGCAAGGGGTAGTCCGAGCGGTCACGTGCAATGAGTCCTATGTTGACGGAGTCGCCTTTGTCCCCGGACCGTGCGTGCGCCACATCGATGAGTCTCATACGCCATCTCTCACAATCACTTGAGGGTCCACCACACTCTTGGGGACCAGGGTCGGCCAGTAGGCCATCACACGGCTCGGCCTCATCCGTCCCCCGGCCAGCAGACCGGTGAAGCCGGGCGGGCCCATCACCAGGGGGGCGATCTCGGCTGCGAACCTGCTCACGGTGTCTGGGTCGTCTGCCCAGATCGAGACCCGCAGGACGACCTCGGACTGGTCCGAGCCCGCTGGCGGAACTACCCGGCCGTGAACGGAGTTGTATCCGACGAGATCGGTGCGGATCGCTCGGAGGGGCAAGCCAAGGTCTTTCAGTCGCGTCCGCAGGACAGAGTCCGCCAGTTCAGCCTTGGCGATCGCGTCAGGCCACGCATACGTGATCATCGCGGCGCCCTGGAACCCGTCCGAGTAGGCCATCGACACCTTCAACGAGTCCGTCGGGGGCCGGCCCCGCGCTCCTGTGACTTCGACTCGGTCCGGGCCGACCTCCTGCACCTGAAGGGCGGTGAAGTCGGCCGTCACCTCGGGCGACAGGTACGTTGCTGGGTCACCGAGCTCGTACAGCAATTGCTCGGTCACGGTAGCGGTGGTCACCGCGCCCCCGGTCCCCGGGTGCTTGGTGACGACGAAGGTGCCGTCGGCGCTCACCTCGACGATGGGGTACCCGACATGCGCGAGATCGTCCATCGTGCGCCATCCACCCTGGAAATTGCCGCCGCTGGCCTGGGCGCCACACTCGATCGTGTGCCCGGCCACCGTGCCCGCCGCAAGCAGGTCCCAGTCATCCCACTGCCAGCCGAACTCATGCACGAGAGGACCCAGAACCAATCCGGGATCCGTGCATCGTCCGGTGATCACGACGTTCGCTCCATCGGCCAGAGCGCGTGCGATCGGTTCAGCGCCTAGATATGCGTTGGCACTGGCGATGCGGTCTCTGACCTCGTCAAAGGACGTACCGGTGTCCAGGTTCTGCAACGGCACGCCTTCACTCTCCAGGTCGTCCAGCTGCGCCATGATGTCATCGCCGGTGACGACGCCGACCCGCAGCCCGCTGATCCCTTTGCTCGCTGCGACATCGAGCAGAGCCTGGGCACAACCCTGGGGGTTGACTCCTCCGGCATTGGCAACCACCTTGATGTCTCGTTCTATGCACTCCTGCATGATCTCCGACATGAGATCGACGAAATCCCGCGCGTACCCGGCATCGGGGTCTCGCTCGTACTGCTTGCGCAGGACAGACATGGTGATCTCGGCCAAGTAGTCCAAGGTCAGGTAGTCGATGTCACCACCGCGTACCTGGGCTACTGGCGCAGCGGGACTGTCACCCCAGAAGGCCTGTCCGTTCGCAATCCTTACCGTGTTCAACTCCGAACTCCTTCTCGTCCACTGTTCTCCGGCTCAGGGTTCTGCAGGGTGTCGTACAGCAGCATTCGAAGGGTGGTCACGATGTCGTCGACGCTGCACCCCCGCGATACGTCCGCAAATGGCCTCGCGAGGCCTTGTAGGAAGGCCCGTGCCCGTGCGCCCCCCAGTTGCTCCGCCACTTTGTAGGCAATGTTGGCCGAATCGAGGCTGGGGAAGACAAGAACATTGGCCGCGCCCGCCAGTGCGCCGGTCGCGTGCTTGCGCTCCGCCACAGCCATGGAGACGGCTGAGTCGAACTGCAGTTCTCCGTCGACGGCCTCCTCGGGAAACCTCCGTCTGAAGAGAGTGACGGCGTCGCGGATGCGCTGGACGTGGGGGGAACCGGAACTGCCCCGCGTGGAGAAGGACAGAAAACCGATACGCGGCTCGGTCCTCATCAAGGCTCGCCAGGATCGGGCCGTGGCCGCCGCGATGTCGGCGAGCTGATCGACGGTGGGCATGGGGGTCACCACAGCATCCGCGAAGGCGAGCGTGCCTCCAGATCCGACGTCCGGTCGCTGAGTGTCGAGAAAGATCGCTCCACTGACGGTGGATCGTTCCGGCGCCAGCCCGATGCACGAGAGACCGGCACGGAGCATGTCCGCACTGGTGGTACGCGTTCCTCCGATGGCTGCGTCCATCCATCCGCACCGGACCAGCGTCGCACCCCAGGCGGCGGGGTTCGACAGCGTCGCGCTGCGAAGGTCGGTCGCCGGGCCCACCTGACGCTCGAAGTCGCGCACCAACTGTTCGCGAACGGCGGGGTCGCTGACATCGAGCGTGTCGATTGCACCCACGTCGATGCCCTGGTCCCGGGAAGCACGCTGGATCTCCGACCACTTCCCGAGGAGCACCGGTCGACAGAGGCCGGTTTGCGTCGCGAGGGCCGCTGCTCGCAGCATCCGTGGCTCGTCACCTTCGATGAAGGCCACTCGCGACGACGACGAGACGTTCTCGATGTCTCTCCACGCGCCGGTACTCGAACCCGCGCTCGGAGCGAGTTCAGGCCGTGGGACCATAGCCTTTAAGGTCCATGGACTTCGTGTAGGCGTCCTGCAAGACGAACTTCTTCACCTTACCGGCCGGCGTCAGCGGGTACTCGGTGACGAACTCGACGTATCGAGGAACCTTGAAGCTGGCAAGTTTTCCCCGACAGTAGTCGATGAGCTCGGCCTCCGTCGCCTCGTGATCTGCCTTCAACTGGACGACCGCGAGCCCGACCTCGCCGTACTTCTCGTCCGGGACGCCGACGAGATAAGCGTCCTGAACGGCCGGGTGGGTGCGGATGAATGCCTCGACCTCCGCGGGGGCGACGTTCTCGCCCCCCACGATGTACAAGTCCTTGAGGCGTCCGGTGACGTAGTAGAACCCATCCTCGTCGCACCTGACCATGTCGCCTGTGTGCAGCCAGCCGTCCTCGTCGAGAACCTGAGCGGTCTGTTCGGGCATCTTGTAGTAGCCCTGCATGACGTTGGGGCCCCGGGTGAGCAGCTCGCCGTCGACACCCGGGCCCACCTCTTCTCCAGTGTCCGGGCCGATGATCTTCGCCTCGCAACCTTTCGGGCGGCCCACAGATCCCACTCGCTGTTCGAAGGGGTCTTCCTTGCGCGAAATCGTGATCAGTGGGGAGCTCTCGGTCATGCCCAGACCGATGATGATCGTCATCCCGAAGGTCTTCTCGACAGACCTGCTGACCTCGACCGGGCACGGCGCGCCCGCCATGAACGCCATCTTCATGGTGCTGTAGTCGTACTCCTGGAGGCTGGGATCGTGCAACAGGGCGATGTAGATGGTCGGGACCCCACCAGTGTGCGTGCACTTCTCCTCGGCCAGGATGCGGAGGGCCAGTGCGGGGACGAACCTGTCCATGGAGATGAGGGTCGACCCCCGTTGAAGTGCACTCAGCAGGCCCAGGACACAACCACCATTGTGGAAGAACGGGATGGGAATGAGGTACCTGCTGTCATCGTCGAGCTCCAGAGACTCACTGAAGTGCAAGGAGTTCGTCAGGAGGTTCGCGTGTGACAAGAGGCACCCCTTCGGGTCTCCTGTGGTGCCGGAGGTGTACATGATCATGAGCGCGTCGTCGGGCTTGACGTCCGCCGTGATCCTGAACAGGTCCTCGTCGGTCATCCCTTGCCCGCCATCTACCAGGGCTTGGAGACTCAGGGCTCCCGGCAGGCCCGGTTCCTGCCCGACACAGACCACGTCGCGCAGCATGGGGAACCGGTCGAACCGGTGTGCACCGCTGCTTTCCAACTCAGGGGCAAGGTTCCTCAGAGCCTGCTCGTAGTCGAGATTCAGGAACCGGGGGGTGTACACCAGGACCGCCGCGTCCGACTGGAGCAGCAGGTATTCGAACTCGGCCTCCCGGTAGAAGGAGTTCGCCGGGACGAGAACGGCGCCGAGCATCGCGGTCGCATGCTGGAACAGGACCCACTCGGGTCCGTTCGGAAGCCACAGGGCGACGTGATCTCCGTGGCGGACACCTCGCGCGTTCAACCCCTTGGCGACGGCCAATGCCTGTTGGTAGAGCTCCTCGTAGGTCAGCCGCGTCACGCGCGTGCCGTTGTCCTGATAGCAGACGAGTGCTTCCCGTTCGGGATTGTGAACCCGCGCAGCCGCCAGCCGGTCCGCCAGCGTTTCGCCGCCTGGCTCGTAGGTCGCAATGGGCAAGGCACTTTCCTTCCGTAGTGGAGCTTTCGACGTCGGTCCCCTCAGCAACACCGATCCGACCGAGAGCGAGGACTGCAGCTCTTTCGAACGCTGGTCGATGAACCTACCGTCGGTCAGATCGAGCGGTCAACCCCCGGGGCGGGATGTGGCCACGGGCGAGTGGCAGGGGTGAGTGGCAGGGGTGAGTGGCAGGGGTGAGTGGCAGGGGTGAGTGGCAGGATCGTCCCGGAAATTCGGATCGTGGCTGGCGCACCCGTTACGTCGACGTCGCACTTGCGAATGGCGAGAACCTCCCCGATCCGGGCGGAGGTGCCCAACATGACCCCGATAATTTGCTCCAGCTGCCCGTCTGGCGGCGGACCGGCGAAGCCCGGGGCCGCGTCGCCAACCACGGACGGCGGCGCGGATGGCGTCGACCTGTCCTAAGGACTCATTCTGAGTGGATGTGGAGCGCGGTAGAGCGCCGACGGGCTCGACCTTGGCCGCCGCCGGGTGGCTACCCCGCATGTCGAAGGACCACGGGAGGCACCTCGCGCGCTCCAGGCATCTCATCTTTGGAAGCCGTCGCCGCCTGATTCTCCTCGAGGAGTAACGGGATGGTGACGATCGCCAGTGAAACCGCGGTACTCACCACCAATCCGGCGTTCTGGAGCATCGACCGCACCCCGTTGGCCATGTCCCGCGGGCAGCGTAGGTCGGGGGCCATACTTGGGAGCGTGGCAAAACCAGACGATGCGAAGCGGGCAGAAAGTCGGAAGGACAACGGCACGGCGAGCTTGGCAGACGTCACCGGTGTGCGAGTGCTGCTCACCGGCGGGACCAGTGGGCTCGGCCGCGCGATGGTGCAGGCCCTCGTCGCGGGCGGCGCCTCGGTGGTGTTCACCGGCCGCGACGGCAGCCGGGGACGGGAAGTCGCCGAGGAGGTTCGCCGGGTAGGACTAGGCACTGCCACCGCGATCGCAATGGACGTGCGTGATGAGGAGTCCGTCGCCGAGGGCGTCGCGTCGGCACGAGAGACGCTCGGCGCCATCGATGTGCTCGTCAACAACGCCGGCATCGGGATGCGGACCGTCAACCCGCGCTTCCTCACCGACCCGCGGCGGTTCTACGAGGTGACGCCGGCTGGGTTTCGTGACCTGATGGCGACCAACGTCACCGGCTACTTCCTCGTCGCCCGATCGGTCGTCCCCGAGATGGTCGCCGCCGGCCGCGGCGCGGTGGTCAACGTGAGCATCAACGAGCAGACGATGCGTCGTCGCGGGTTTGCGCCGTACGGCCCTTCCCGCGCCGCCACGGATGCGCTCTCACACGTGATGGCCGAGGACTTGGCCGGGAGCGGCGTGGACGTGAACCTGCTGTTGCCCGGTGGTGCGACCGCGACGGGGATGATCCCCGAGGGGTTCCCCGAGCCGATGCGGCAGCAACTTCTCGACCCCGCTGTCATGGGACCTTCGATCCGCTGGCTGTGCTCGCCCGCCTCCGACGGCCACACCGACCTTCGCGTCGTCGCCTTGGACTTCGCCGCGCCCGCGTAGCCTACAGTCAAGGGCGGCACGACCCATGCCCTCGGCCTCCGATGCTGAAGCCGGGGACAGACCCCACAAGCGGGATCGTTACTTCGGCGGCGGGACCAACGAGATCATGAACGAGATCATCAGCAAGCGGATGGGCCTGTGAGCCGACCGTTCCAGGTCACCGGCCTGCTCCAGCAGCAGGCGTGGGCGGACCGGCTGCTGCCGCCGGTCGAGAAGGTGCAGGACGGGCTGTGGTCCATCCCGGTCCCCATCCCGAACAACCCGCTGCGGTACGTGCTCGTCTACGTCCTCGAGCTCGACGACGGTGTGGCGCTCGTCGACGCCGGCTGGGACACGCCCGAGGCATGGACGGCCCTGACCGAAGGTCTGGCGACGGCCGGCGGGAGCGTGTCGGACGTCCGCGCGGTGCTCGTCACGCACATCCACCCCGACCACTACGGGCTCGCCGGCCGAGTCCGCGAGAGCTCCGGCGCCTGGGTCGGCCTGCACCCCGACGACGCCGCTCTGCTGCCGGCCCGTTACGGCGCCGGCGTCCCCGACCTGCTGCGGGAGATGCACGACCTGCTGCGCAGCTGCGGCGTCCCGGAGCAGGAGCTCGGGGTGCTGGCCGACGCGTCACTGCCACTCGTCGACTACGTCCGTCAGGTGCTGCCCGACCGCATGATCGAGGACGGCGAGTGGCTGCCCCTGCCCGGCTGGGACCTGCGGGCGGTGCACACGCCCGGCCACTCCCCCGGTCACCTCTGCTTCCACGAGCCCGGCCGACGGGTGCTGCTGTCCGGCGACCACGTGCTGCCCCGGATCACTCCCAACGTCGGCGTGCACGCCCAGTCCGCCGGAGACCCCCTGGCGGAGTTCCTTGCCTCGCTGGCGCGGGTCAGCGCGCTCGACGCGGATGTGGACGAGGTGCTTCCCGCGCACGAGTACCGCTTCGCCGGGATCGGAGCCCGTGTAGAGCAGCTGCTCGGCCACCACGAGCACCGGCTCGAGGAGATCCGGACTGCCTCGACCGGCCGCACGACCTGGGCGCTCACGGGCGCGCTGACCTGGTCGCGCCCCTGGGATCAGGTGTCGGGCTTCATGCGCCGCGCCGCCGTGGCCGAGACCCTGGCCCACCTCGTCCTGCTCGAGTCCCGCGGGCAAGTCCGGCGCACCGGCCTGCCGTGGGCGTGGGAGGCCGCATGACCGGCCAGCCGCCGACCGGCCGCCGTCGTTGCAGCCGGCGGCGGCGGAAGGCCAGGGCGTTCAGGCCGGCGCGGCAGACCGGCGCGACGAGGTCCCGGTACAGCGCGACGGCTACCCGTACTGGTGACCAAGGTCGTCTGGACGTCTCCCCTGCTCGTCGCCCTGCGACCCCGGGTCGAGGGGGCTGCGACACGTCCCGACCTCGGGACCGGCGATCTTGGCCTCCAACCACACGTCCTTCTACGACTGGCTGGTCCTGCCGCTGGTCGTGCGCCGCCGCATCATCTTCCTCGCCAAGAGCTCCTACTTCACCGGACGCGGCCTGCGCGGCCGGCTGCGCCGCCATTTCTTCACCGCCTGCCGCCAGGTGCCCGTCGACCGGTCCGGCGGCGGAGCAGGGGAGGCCGCTTTGCGCACGGCCGTGCGCCTGGTCGGCGAGGGCCAGCTGCTCGGCGTGTTCCCCCCCAGGGCACGCGCTCCCCGGATGGCCGGCTCCACCGGGGCAGGACCGGCGTGGTCCGCATGACCGCGCACAACGGCGCCCCCGTTGTGCCCCGGGCGAGACCCATCGATGGCCTTGTCCCAGTCTGCCCTGTCCGAGTTGCTCGAGCCAGCCGTTCCGCATCGGGCGACGGCGTCGGCATGATCCGCGAGTCGGTCCGCACGGTCTTGCAGGACCTCATGTCCGTCATGGAACGGACGGGACAAGCGCAGATCCAGACCACCCAGAAGTACCTCCACACCCTCGCCGACACCGACCAACGCAACCTCGATGCTCTGTGCCGCGTCCAGACCAGGCGCCCGTAAGTCCTCGAGCCCGACGCAGGGCGGTTACTCGCCGAGGAGCCGGAGGAGTTCGGCGCCGAACTTGGGCGCGAGTCGCCCCTGGGCCAGCAATTGGGTGATCTCGACCGGTGACTGCGGCGGGTTCCTCAACCTGAGGGACATGCCTTCGACCGCTGACACCACCAGCTCCCGGGCGGCTGCGAGCCGGTCACGTAGGAACCGGTCCGGCTTTCCGACCGCCGCTCCTGCGGGACGAGACCGGACAGGACGATCCGCCAAGAACATACATTCACGCATGTAGGTATGCTGGGCGGGTGACAGGACAAGAAGAGCGATCCGCTGCGACCCGCCGGGTTCTTCTCGACGCGACGGTGGCATGTTTGGTCGAGCACGGTTACCACGGGACGACCAGCGTGGCTGTGGCGAACAAGGCCGGCTTGTCGCGCGGCGCCCAGCTCCACCACTTCGGGACTCGCGACGACATGGTGGTTGCCGCGGTCGAGCACCTCGCCCAGAAGCGCCTGGAGAGCATGTCCGCCAGCCTCGACCGCATGGCTACTGAAGACGTGGAGCGGCCCGGGGCGAAGGAGCGGCTGGCGCGCGCCGCCCTGGACCTGTTGGCCGAGGCTCTCTCCGGTCCTCTCTATGCGGCCACGCTGGAGCTGTGGGTCGCGAGCCGGGCGAACGCTGCCCTGCGGGAGAAGCTGGTCCCAGCCGAGCTCCGGGTCGATGCCGAGCTCCGGTCTGTGTGTCGCACGTGGGTCACCGATGACCCGGTCCTTGTCCGTCTCACTCTTGATCTCCTGCTCGGCAGTGGCGTGAGCGGGATGCACGCCGACCACCGCAGCAACGGCCGCCGACGGCAGGCGATCGAGGCCTGGAGCACGTTCCTGCGACAGGAGGCCACGTTGTGACCAGTCTCGAGGATCTGATCTCGACGTGGGCTGCGAAGTTCCGCACCCATCCGGACGGTTCTCGGTTGCCGGCTCACCACGCCGCGTGCCTGGGATGCGGGGAGAACAATCCGCACGGTCACCATCTCCGGGTTCATCGCGAGGGTGACGGCGTTGTTGCGCGCCACACCTTCGACGAACGCCACGTCGGCGCACCCGGCATCGCTCACGGCGGTGCCGTGGCGGCGGTGGTGGACGACTTCTACGGATTCCTGCTCTACCTCACTGACGGGCCGGCAGTCACGCGCAACCTTGTTCTCGACTATCTGGCCCCGGTCCTCCTCGGGGTTGAGTACGAGTTGCGTGCCAACATCACGCGCACGGAGGGCCGCAAGCTGTTCGTGGAGGCCACGATGTCGGAGGTTGCCACCTCGAGGCGGGTCGTCTGCTCTACCGCGCTCTTCCTGAAGGTGGACGTGGGACATTTCCTGCAGGGCGAGCCGACGGGATCGTTCGGCCAAGGATCCGGTCAGTGAGGATCCCGCTCGACGGATTCCGCTGACCAATCCGAATCGTTACCGGCTCCGAACGGCATCGCAGAAGGGCGCCTCGCGTCCTGGCCCGACGCTGCACCCGAGCCCTCGCGTTGCTGTCCCCGAGACCGACGCCCCGTATTTGCGGATGTCAGTGACTACTTCTGCGCCGGTTCTCCGCCGGGCCGGACGCGGTGGTCTGACCGCCTGTTGTGACGATGTGTGTGGACCTCGCTCTGGTGATCGGTGCCGCGTCCTCCCTCTCGCTCGCGCTACCGGACATCGCCGAGAGCACCGCGGCCACGCAGACCGAGTTGACGTGGGTGTTGAACGTCTCGCCCTGGTCTTGGCGGCCTTGCTGCTACCGGTCGGGATCGCAGCCGACCGGTGGGGACGTCGACAGTTCCTGGTTGCCGGCCTCGTCTTGTTCGCTGTCGCATCGCTGGCGTCCGGGCTGGTGGAGCAGCCGCGCACCCCACAATCACGCTGCGAGGCCTGGCCGGTATCGGGCGCCGCCGCGGTGATGCCGGCGACTCTCTCGGTCCTGGTCGACGCCTTCCCCGACGACCCGCGACCGCAGGCCGTCGCGATCGGGGCAGGGCGTCTCCGGAGCAGGCGCCATGGTGGGGATCCTGTTCTCGGGCATTCTGTTGGAGAACTTCTGGTGGGGCCTATTCGTCAGCGCGTCGGCGCCAGTGAGTCCTTCGCGAGAGCGGGTGGGAGTTGCCGATCCGCCGTTGAGGCTGAGCCGATCGGTCTGGGGCCGGCCTTCCGTTCGAGTCCCGTGAGCCTCCTGCCTGGCGAGGTACTCCTCGAGCGCGCGGCAGTCCCGACGTACGTCTCGTCGTAGCCGCAGCTCAGCCGCCATCCGGACGCTGGGAGCCGGCGTTTCGCGCACTCAGTTCTCGTACACGTTGGCGCTGACATACCAGCAGCTTCCACAGGCAACGAGGCCACCGACGAGCCACCACATGAGGTAGCGGACCACGTCGAAGAAGGCCCCTGCCAGGTAGTGCCATCCGAGCCCGTTGAGGTCCGCAAAGCGCACAGCCCACCTCCCAACTGGCCGGGCAAGACGGTGGGTCCGGCGGCGGCCGAAGTGCGGAGCGAAGACGTGGGGCTGACACTGCGCCGAGTTACATAGGAAGGAAAGGGTAATCGTCTGGCCTCAGGCAAGTTCAGACACGAGAACGGTGAGGTGGCGAAGCATGGGGACCGCTATCGATTGCTCCTCGACGGTCAGGGATCTCCAGGCCGCTGACAACCGGTTGGCAACGAGGGCGCGCTTGGCCGCAAGGAGCTGCTCCCCACGCTCCGTCAGCCTCAGGACGCGCCGGCGTCGATCGTCGTCGGCCGGGACGCGACTCAGCAGCCCGGCTGCTTCCAGCCCGGCCGCCTGCTGGGTCACCGTCGGTTGGCTCAGCAACGTGTACGCCGAGATGGCGGCGATGCCCTCGCCACCGCAGGCCTGCACAGCATCGAGAAGGACCAACTGAGGCACGGTGACGTCGTCGAAGAGCGGCTGCAGTCGACCCCTCGTCCGGCGGGCGACCGCCAGCAGAGCCAGCACCGCGTCAGCGAACTGCTCAGCAGCGCCAGCCGTCAATTGGCTCCGCACGGCGTCAGCCCCCACCCCTTCACCACCCATGCGCACTCCCCTACGTCGAGAACAACACGCGGACCGGACCGGTGCCGACACTGAACGACAGTCCGCCCTGACGTCACGCTACCGGCCCAACCCAGCGGACTGCGGCTTCGAGCAAGGGCACGCGCCGGTCTGGTTGCCAGCGTTCTTGCATAAGGATGGTATATAGTTTCACTATGTTGTTTCCCGCGGCTAAGCGTGCAGAAACGGTGGCGGCGGTTCTCGAGCAGCTCTCGCGTGTGATGCGGCGACTCGCCACGACCGGTGGCCTCGGGCTCACGGCGGCTAGCGTGCTGACGCGACTGGACCTAGACGGACCCCAGCGTCTGACCGACCTTGCCGCCAGCGAAGGGGTCTCGCAGCCCAGCATGACTCAGCTCGTCTCCCGGCTCGAGCGCGAGGATCTGGTTCAACGCGCTCCCTCCCCGGAGGACGGCCGGGTGGTGATCGTCACGGTCACCGGCGCGGGCCGGAATTTGGTGGCCGAGCGGCGACTAGAACGAGCAGCGGCGCTGGAGGCCCTGCTCAACGAGCTTGATCTCGACGAGCAGGCAGCGATCAGCCGGGCGCTGCCGGCATTCGCGCGGCTGGCCGACCTCGCCAACGTCCCAGCTGTTTCCGGACGGGCTGACCGTCCGCGTCCCGGAGGAGTCAGATGACAGCCCCACACGCACCGCACGAACCCCTCGCGAGCCCGTTCCGCCAGCCCCGGGCGGTGTGGGCGGTCGCCTTCGCCTGCGTCATCTCATTCATGGGAATCGGTCTGGTCGACCCCATCCTGCCCGCGCTGGCGCACGACCTGCGCGCGACACCGAGCCAGGTGTCGCTGCTGTTCACCAGCTACCTGATCGTGACCGCGGTGGCCATGCTAGTGGTCGGTCCGATCTCCAGCCGGATCGGTGCGAAGCGCACGCTGGTGCTCGGCCTGATGATCATCGTGGTGTTCTCCGCCCTGGCCGGAACGTCGGGAACCATCAACGGCATCGTCGGTTTCCGCGCCGGCTGGGGGCTGGGCAACGCCCTGTTCATCGCCACCAGCCTGGCCGTGATCGTCTCGTCGGCCACCGGCGGCTTCGCGGGGGCCATCATCCTCTACGAGGCCGCCCTCGGGCTCGGTATCGCCGTGGGACCACTGTTGGGCGGCGAGCTCGGCAGCATCAGTTGGCGGGGACCATTCTTCGGGGTCGCCGTCCTGATGGGCATCGCCCTGGTGGCCACCATGCTGTTCGTCCCGTCGCAGCCGAAGCCCGCACGGCCGACCCCGTTCAGCGCGCCACTGCGCGCGCTGCGCCATCGCGGGCTGCTCACCATGGGATTGGCTGCGCTGCTGTACAACTGGGGCTTCTTCACCATGCTCGGGTACGCGCCCTACCCGATGGAGCTCAACGCGCACCGGCTCGGTCTGGTGTTCTTCGGCTGGGGCCTGCTGGTGGCCATCTTCAGTGTGTTCGTCGCACCGCGTATGCAGGGCCGCTTCGGCACCGCCCCGGTGCTGTATGCAAACCTCGCCGCACTGTCCGTTGTGCTCGCCGTGATCGCGGTCGGGGTGGACACGCCGTCAGTGGTGATCACCGCCGTCGTGGTCAGCGGCGCTTTCATCGGCATCAACAACACGCTCACCACCCAGGCGGTCATGCTCGTCTCGCCCGTCGAGCGACCGGTCGCGTCCTCGGCCTACGGGTTCGTCCGGTTCATCGGCGGCGGACTCGCGCCCTACGCAGCGGGCAAGCTGGCCGACCACTACGACCTCAGCGTGCCGTTCTTCGTCGGTGCCGGGGCGATCGCCCTCGCCATTATCGTGCTGGCCACCGGCCACCAGCTGCTCGCCGCCGCCGAGTCGGGGCAGTCCGCCGGAGAACCGATCACCTCAACCGAGGAGCCTGTCGAGCCGACCCTGGTCCGCCTCGATGCGACGCCCGGTAGGCAACACCGGCCAGTCGTCATCGCGATCGCCGCGGCCGAGGACGCCCGTGACCTCGTCGCGGCCGCGGCCGAATTGGCCCGAATGACGGGGAGTCCAATCGAACTCGTTCACGTTCACGAGACCACCATCGTCGAGGAGTTCGCCATCGACGCGGCGGACTGGGGCTGGGAGCGGCAAGCCCTGCGTCGCCACATCGACTGGCTCACCCAACACGGAAGCACCGCGAGCGGGCTGCTGCTGCACAGCGTTGGCGACCACGCCGCTGCTGGGCGGGTCCTCGCCCGACACGCCAACAACGTCGACGCGCGAACGGTAGCGATCGGCAACTCCCCCCACGGAGCTGCTGTGCAATTCGCGGAGGGAAGCCTGACACACGCACTGATCGCCAGCGCGCGGTGCCCCGTGGTCCATCTTCGTCCCGGCACAACCGCCCGCGAACTCACGGCCGACGACTTCGGGGAGTCGATCCGGCCCTGACCGACGGGTCGCGATCGGCCGCGGGAGACTCAGTCCGGGCGCCGGTTCGCCGAGCCAGCCCCGCCTCCTGCGCCCCTCGGCGGCGGCCACGGGCCGTAACTGCGGCAACTCCAGGAACGGAACCAGACCCAAACGGTGCTGACAGACGTCGAACCGGTCGAGGTCGACGTCCCACGCGACCGCGAGGGCACCTTCGATCCACGGATCGTGAAGAAGCGGCAACGCCGCCTCGATAGAGTCGACCAGATCGTGTTGTCGCTGACCGCGCGTGGCCTGACCACCGGTGAGGTCGCCGCACACATCGCCGATGTCTACGGCGCGAGCATCAGCAAGGACACGATCGGCCGGATCACCGAGAAGGTGACCGCGGAGATTGTCGAGTGGCAGCACCGACCACAGGAATCCGCCGTCTACCCGGTGATCTTTATCGACGCGATCATGGTCGAGGTGCGCGACGGCCAGGTCACTAAACCTCGATCCACCGATGAGGTTGGTCGGGTGAGCGCGTCGTGAAGTGAGAATGCCCTTACGTGCTGGGAAAATCTGTCTTGTCTAGGGACCGATTTCCACCACCACGAAGGGCATCTCGTAGATGCAACTCTGCCACACGCCCCGTGCCACGTCGGCGGTGTTCGATGATCCGAATCTCGTGTCGTCGGCCGGGCTGGTCCCGGTCCTCGCGCTGGCCCGGTCCGCCGGGCTCCACGAGCTCGCTCAGCAGCACTTGTCGGTGCCAACGTACAAGGGCGCCAACTCCGGTCTGAAGGTCGCCTCCCTGGTCGCTGGGATGGTCGCAGGCGCGGACTCCATCGACGACATGGCGCTTCTTCGTCATGGCGGGATGGGCCGGGTCTTCACCAGCGCCTACGCGCCCTCGACGCTGGGATCGTTCTTGCGGTCGTTCACGTTCGGCCACGTCCGCCAGCTCGACGCTGTCGCCTCCCGGTTCCTGACCCGGCTGGCCGACCAGGCACCGATGATCACTGCGGGCCAGGAGTCGACCCAGCGGGTGATGGTCGACATCGACGACACCATCTTCGAGGTCCACGGCCACGCCAAGCAGGGCTCAGGCTACGGCTACTCCGGGGTCCGCGGCCTCAACGCGCTACTCGCCACCGTGTCCACCAAGGACACCGCGCCGCTGATCGTGGCCCAACGGCTCCGCAAGGGATCGTGCGGTTCACCACGGGGTGCGAAGCGTTTGGTCGCCGACGCGTTGAAGACCACCCACCAGCTCACAGGTGCCTCCAGCCTGCGACCGCTGGTGCGCGCGGACTCCGCGTTCTACGGACACCCGAGCATCGCAGCCGCGCTCAAGGCCGGCGCAGACGTCTCGGTCACTGTCCGCCTGGACAACCGCATCAAGGCCGCGATCACCACGATCGCCCAGGACGCCTGGACCCCGATCGAGTACACCGACGCCGTGTTCGACGAGCAGACCAAGACCTGGATCTCCCGCGCCGAGGTCACCGAGATTCCCTTCACCGCGTTCGCTGCGCAGAAGAAGACCAACCACGTGCCAGGACGGCTGGTGGTGCGCCGGATCCCGGACCTCAACCCGGGCAGCAAGGACGGCCAGGACACCCTGTTCGACACCTGGCGCTTCCACGCCTTTTTCACCACCACCGCCCCGGTCGTGGCCGACACGGTGGCCGCGGACAAGACCCACCGTGGCCACGCGATCATCGAACAGGTCCACGCCGACCTGAAGAACTCCGCGCTGGCTCACCTGCCCTCAGGGCAAGTTCACCGCGAACGCAGCCTGGCTCGTGCTGGCCGTGATGGCGTTCAACCTGACCCGAGCCGCCGCGACCATCACCGGCCCGGGACTCGCCAAGGCCACCACCGCGACCATCCGCCGCAAACTCATCGCCGTGCCCGCCCGAGTGGCATCCTCCGCGCGAAGAGTGACCCTTCACCTCCCAACCGCGTGGCCCTGGGAGACCGCCTGGACCGAGCTCTTCACCCGGGTCTGCGGACCACCACCGGCATCGACGACCTGACCACCCCAGCCGACACGGCACGACGACCAACCTGGAACGACCTGGCAGCGAGGCCAGACCAACAGCCACGCCCACGCACCCGAGAACCCCTCGTCAGCGACCGCGGACGCTCAACCCCAGCTCATCGGTGGATCGAGGCTAAAGCGCCGTTCTACGTCGTCAACGGGGTCACCGCTGCCGGGAGCGCGACATCCTCGGGATCTGGGCCGGCGAGGGTGCGAAGTTCTGGCTCAAGTTCGACGTGTTCGACGACGGCTGCAGTCGACCCCTCGTCCGGCGAGCGACCGCCAGCAGAGCCAGCACCGCGTCAGCGAACTGCTCAGCGCCAGTCGTCGATTGGTTCCGCACGGCGGTTGCGTGGATATCGCCCTGCTCATTGGGCAATGTTGCTCATTGGGCAGCGACCCCCATACTGGGTACATGGAGCGTGGATTGCGGGATGTGAAACGCGAGGCGACGGCTCATGCCCTGGCCCAAGCGGCGTTCGAGCTGACCCGTGAGCGGGGTCTGTTCGGTTTCGTCACCGCAGACGTGGTCGAGCGGGCTGGGTACTCCCGTCGCACGTTTGCGAACCATTTCTCCTGCAAGGAGGAGGCGGTCGCCTCGGTGGCCTTCAGCCGCATTGACGATGTCGGTGCGATCTTGTCAGGCCTACCGGCGGACCTCCCGTTGCCCGACGCTCTCCTCGCGGTGATGCGGGAGCAGTTTACGGCCGACACGCTGGTGTCGATGCGGGAGTTGCTGGCGATGGCTCGGCAGTACCCGACGCTCGAGCCTTACGTTCTGGGTGTCCAGCAACGGATGCGCCAGTCTGCCCAGGAGTTGTTGGGATCGTTGGCTGGGGACCGTTACCCCGGCATCTACGTGCCATTGCTCTTCGGAGCCGTGTACGGCGCCGTCACGGCCGCCCTGGAGGGCACCCTCGACGTGCGACTTGACGGTGACCGCGACGCTTCGCCGGGCGCGATGGACTACACCTCCTTCCTCGACATCACCTTCGACTACCTGCGTACCGGCTTCTAGCCACACGCAGTTCCCCCACTGAGGAGAAACAGCCCGCATGTCTACGTTCCTGTACCGGCTCGGGCGAACTGCCTTCGGTCGCCCCTGGTTGTTCATCGCGGGCTGGCTGGCCGTGCTCGCGGTGGTCGTGGCCGGCTTTGCCATCAACGGCGTGAGCGTGAGCTCGGAGATGAAGATCGAAGGCACCGAGGCGCAGACCGTTCTCGACCGTGTCACCGCGGAGCTCCCCCAAGCCTCGGGGGGCCAGGCAAGTGTGGTCTTCACCGCCCCTGAGGGTCAGCGTCTCGACACCCCGGAGCGCCTCGCGACGATCAGCAACACCGTCAACGAGATCTACGCGCTCAAGCAGGTCGTCAACCCCCTCGACGCGGCGCTGGGCGCCCCTGCCGACGCCCCCGGCGTCGGACCAGGCGGCCCAGGCGAGCCGGGACCAGGCTCCGGCTCGCAGCCGGGGAACACCCCCGCTGCTGGGCCGAATCAGGGCCAGGCGCTGCCGTACCAGCCGCTGGTGGTCGACGGAAGACCGGTGCCCGGCGTGCTGGTGTCATCGGACGCCCAGGTGGCGCTCTTCCAGTTCCAGTTCAAGGTCGCGACGTTCTCGCTGACCGACAAGGACGTCACCGCAGTCCTCGACGTGATCGACCGCTCCGAGACCGGCTCGGACATCACGGCCCTGCCGAGCGACACACTGAAGGCCTTGGAGGTTCCGGTCGGGGTCGGCGAGGTCATCGGGCTTGCGGTCGCGGCGATCGTGCTGGTGCTGACCCTCGGGTCGCTGGTCGCAGCCGGACTGCCGCTGATCACCGCCCTGGTCGGGGTCGGGATCGGCGTCGGCGGCGCCTACGCCCTGTCGACGATGGTGACGATGAACTCCGCGACCCCGGTGCTCGGGCTGATGGTCGGCCTCGCCGTCGGAATCGACTACGCGCTGTTCGTCGTGAACCGTCAGCGACGCCTGATCCTCGACCGGGGCCTCACCGCACGGGAGGCAGCCAGCAGGGCCGTCGGGACCGCAGGCAGTGCCGTCTTCTTCGCAGGACTCACCGTCCTCATCGCGCTCACCGCCCTGAGCGTCATCGGCATCGCGATGCTCACCACCATGGCACTCGTGGCGGCCACCACCGTCGCGTTGGCCGTGCTCATCGCCCTAACCCTCCTGCCGGCGCTGCTGGGCCTGGTCGGAGAGCGGATCTGCTCACCCAAGGCCCGGGAGCGGCGTCGCGCGAAGGTGGAGGCGGAGTCCCACAGCGTGGCCGACCACTGGGTGAAGGGCGTGATCAGGTTCAGGTGGCCAGTGATCGCTGTCGTCATCGCCACCCTGGGTATTGCCGCCATCCCAGCCGCGAGCATGGACCTGGGTATCCCCACCGGCGCCACCGCGAACAAGGACACCGCCGCCCGGCAGAGCTATGAGGCAATCTCACGTGGCTTCGGCGAGGGCTTCAACGGCCCCCTCCTGGTCACCGCAGAGCCGACCACGACCGGCGCCTCGATCACCCCCGAGCTCACCGCCACCCTGACCAAGGAGCTCCAGCAACGCGACGACATCGTGCTGGCAGCACCCGTCGGCACCAGCGAAGCGGGCGACCTGCTCGTGTTCAGCGTCATCCCCACCTCCGGACCCAGTGACGCTGCCACCAGCGACCTCGTGAACTCACTGCGTGAGCCGGGCAACCCCATTGCCCAGCACAACCAGGTGAGCCTGGGCGTGACCGGCTTCACCGCCATCAACCTGGACATGTCCGAGAAGCTCGCGGGCGTGCTGCCCCTCTACCTCGCGATCATCGTCGTGCTCTCGCTCCTGATCCTGATGCTGGTCTTCCGCTCGGTGATCGTCCCCATCAAGGCCACCATCGGCTTCCTGCTCAGCATCCTGGCCACCTTCGGCATCACCACCGCCGTCTTCCAATGGGGCTGGCTCAGCGGCCTCTTCGGGTTCGACACCGGCGGCCCACTGATGAGCTTCATGCCGATCATCGTCACCGGCATCCTCTACGGCCTCGCCATGGACTACCAGGTCTTCCTGGTCTCCTCCATGCGCGAGTCCTACGTCCACGGTCACCACGGAAGGCACAGCGTCATTCACGGTTTCGATCAGGCCAGCCGGGTCGTGGTCGCAGCCGCCGCCATCATGATCTCAGTGTTCTCCGGCTTCATCTTCAGCCACGACATCATGATCAAACAGGTCGGGTTCGCCCTCGCCACGGGCATCCTCATCGACGCCTTCATTGTCCGGATGACCCTCGTCCCGGCACTCATGGCGATCTTCAGCGAAAAAGCATGGTGGCTGCCCCGCTGGCTCGACCGCCTGCTGCCGAACCTCGACGTCGAGGGCGACAAGCTCCTGACCATGCTCAACGAGCAGTCCGAGACCGCCCGACGGCGAAGGATTGAGATCCGGAACTGACGGTCATGCAGCCAAGGTTCCGACTCATGTGGCAGGTGAGTCAACCGACGCGACCCACGACCCCGCACACCGAGCTGGACCGGCCGACTGCGAATGCGCGCGCGTGCCGATGACTACATACGCTGCTTGCTGACCCACCAGTCTCGCGCCGGAACCTCACCGCCGCCTTCGAGACGACGTCGAAGGCGGCCATGACGGCCAACGAAGCGGGTACGGGCCATCAACTCGGAGGATACGCAGCGCCTCGTTGGCATGGCCCCCATCCGCAGCTCACTACCGATCACCCCCAGCACCGACGATCGGGCCCGATCACGAGGGTGCCCCGTCGCGGCGGCAACCCCCGGGAGCCTTCTGTGAAGGCCGTAGGCGGAGGCCAGGTCACCCCATCGGCGTCGAAGAGCAATCGGTACCCGAGGTGGTGCTCGGCGTCGAACTGACGCTGCCGGGCGATTGTCGGTGACGTTGTCGCGACTGATCCCTGGTTACGTCGGCCGCCGTGAACTCGGCGGCCTGGTCACGGAATTGGCAGCTCTGCGCGGTGCAGCCTCGTCATCGACCTTCTACTGCGTCGGGGTGCCACATCTGGGTCGGCGAGCATCTACGAACGGGGTACGCGCGTGGGTGTCGTGCCGGTTGGGTCAGTGCCCTGGGTCACATCGCTATCGTCTTCGTGGTCGAAGTCGTCACCGTAGTCTGCATCAGGATCGACGCCGCTCTCGAAGGCGCGTGTGAGGTTGTCGG
The DNA here is from genome assembly GCF_040012395.1 of Nocardioides sp. 31GB23. NCBI lineage: Bacteria > Bacillati > Actinomycetota > Actinomycetes > Propionibacteriales > Nocardioidaceae > Nocardioides > Nocardioides sp. 31GB23. The sequence goes on from NZ_JBDYKJ010000053.1 coordinate 29,097, forward strand.
CGGCGCTGTCGTGGTGCGTACCGCGACGAAGGGGCGTCTCTCGGAGAAAGAGCAAGACGAGGAACCCGATAATCGCGAAGGGCACGGCAGCCAGGAACGTTGTCTGCAGCGCGTCGGCGAAACCGCTTGTGACAGCGGTATGGATCGGTTCGGGGAGCGCAGCGATCTGGTCGGGGCTCCCCAGTTTGGTGGCACCGCCGACTGCCTTGCCGGGCGGCACCCCCGCCGCCTTGAGCTGGGCGGGAATGGTGTCACGCAACCGGTGGGTGAGCAGTGCCCCGAAGACTGCCACGCCAAGTGCGCCGCCCAGTGAGCGGAAGAATGTAGCGCCGGAGGTGGCGACGCCGAGATCCTTATGTTCGACCGCGTTCTGCGTAGCCAACACCAGGACCTGCATGACCATGCCGATGCCGAGTCCGGTGACGAGCATGTAAACACCGGCCAGGGTGAGGGAGGTGTTCTCATCAAGAAGGCTCATCAAGAAGAGTCCGACGGTCGTGATGAGGAGTCCCAGGAGAGGAAAGACCTTGTAGCGACCGGTCCGGGTGATGATTCGTCCCGAACCGATCGATGTCACCAACAGTCCGACCATCAGCGGCAGGGTCAGCAGGCCTGACGCGGTGGGGGTCTCTCCCTTGACGATTTGCAGGTATTGAGGCAGGAAGATGATCGCGCCGAACATCGCCACACCGACGGTGAACCCCGCAAGGCTGGTGATCACGAAGGTGTGATTCGCGAAGAGATGCGGAGGCATGATCGGTTCGACGACACGTCGCTCCTGCCATACCGCGAGCGCGAGCATCAAGAGCGCAAGCGCACCGAGGAGGTACGTCCAGCCAGAGTTCCAGGCGAACTCCTTGCCCCCGAGCGACAGCATGAGCAGCAGGGAGCTGACACTGCCCACGATGAAGAACGCCCCAAGCCAATCGATGGCATGTTGACGACGAGGGAAGGGGAGCTTCAACACCCGTTCGGTGACAACCAGCGCGGCGATCCCGACCGGAATCGGCGCCCAGAACGTCCATCGCCAGGATAGGTGCTCGACGAGGAAGCCGCCGAGCAAGGGGCCTGCGACGGTGGCGAGACCGAACACGGACCCGATGTATCCCTGGTAGCGCCCTCGCTCGCGAGGACTGACCACGTCCCCGATGATCGCTTGGGAGAGAGCCATGAGTCCGCCGACCCCCAGACCCTGGACGGCGCGCGACCCGATCAGTTGCGGCATGTTCTGCGCAAAGCCGGCGGCCAGCGAAGCCACGAGGAAGATCCCGATGGCGGACTGGAACATGATCTTTCGGCCGTAGAGGTCGGATAGCTTGCCCCAGATGGGAGTAGAGGCCGTGGACGCCAAGAGGGTGGCGGAGACCACCCAGGCCAACTGCTCCTGTCCACCCAGCTCGCCGACGATGGTGGGCAACGCGGTCGCCACGATGGTTTGGGATAGCGCCGCGACGAGCATCCCCAACATCAGGCCGACGAAGACGGTAAGGATCTGCCGGTGCGACAGGATCGGCATTCGAGAGCCCTCGTGCGTCGACGTGTCGCTGGAGGGTGTGGGCGCGGCTGATGCCTCGGTCATTGAATGCGAACTCCTCTGCGTGGTGGCCGTGGTGCTGTTTCCGCTGTCGTTGACCCCGGAGGGGCGGGGGTCGCGTCTTCCAGTTCGGCCATGTCTCGGTTGAACTTGCCCAGGAGGCGGGCGAAGTCCTCCTGGTCCTTGGAAGGCCATGAACCCAGAATGCCGCGCACCGCTTCGCGTCGCCTGGCCCTCGTCGCAACGAGCGACTCTTCCCCAGCCGCAGTAAGCGTCATACGACAGGCGCGACGGTCCTCCGGGTCCGGTACGCGCGTAGCCAACCCGGCCCTCTCCAAGTGGGCAACTTGCCGACTAATAGTCGAGGCGTATAGTCTGAAGTAGCTGGCCAACTCCCCCGGCCGCTGGGGTCCTCGATCGTAGATCAGACCCAGAATCGCGTACCCGGAGCGTTCGAGCGGACGACCACCGTCCGGGCCGCGTCCATGCAGGTGAACCTTTTGCGTGCGTCGCACAAGCAAGATCACCTGACGCTCGACCTGACTCAAGACATCGGATCGCGTGGCCTCCTCGTCTATAAGAGCCGTCGAGAGCTTCTGATCGTTCGACAAGGACTACTCCTCGGGACGGCTTGAATGCCGCGATGGTCCGGGAAGGAAAGGCCACCCATGGCCTCGGGTGCGTTGAGGGGGAAGTGGTTCATCCAGTTCGGTCCTCGGCTCTAGCAGTTCAGGCCGCTCGACAGCCAGGAAGTCCTCCATGGTTACGAGCCCGCGCGCCACTTCACGTCGCAGCCTCAACTCGGCGAACAACCGGATCCGGGGTGCCGGCGTGTCCTGCACCCATTCCATGTACATAAACTGACCCGCGCACCAGCAACTACCGCAGGCCACCAGGCCCCCCATGCACCACCAGAGAAAGTATCGAGTCAGATCGATGAGCGCGTAACTCATCTGCTGCCAACCGATGCCATGCAGATCCGCGTACCTCATGGCCCACCTCCAACCAGGGACCGGGCATACACCCAGGCGCCGAACGACCGTGCGGAACGAAGCCTTCAACCGCAAGATACCCGTGATTACATAGGAGGAAAAGGGTATTCGATAGGCTGATTCACGCCAGGTCCGCGAGGTGCCGCAACGATGGAACCACCAACGCTTGCTCCTCGGCCGCGGGCGCGATCCAGGCGACTGACAATCGATCAGCCACCACCCCCTCCTTGGCCGCCAGCAACTGCTCGCCGCGCTCCGTGAGGGCCAGGAGCCGGCGGCGCCGATCGTCGTCTGCCGGGACGCGGCGCAAAAGGCCGTTCGCCTCCAAGAACGCCGCCTGTTGGGTCACGGTCGGCTGACTCAGGGCGGTGTAGTCAGAAATTGCGACAATTCCCTCGGCGGCGCAAGCCTGAACAGCATCGAGAAGGACGAGTTGGGGAACGGTAACGTCCTCGAACAGGGGCTGCAGCCGACCTCGGATGCGTCTTACCACGGCAAGAAACGCCAGGGCCGCGTCGGCGAAGTCCTCCGGGCCACGCGGGGCGCGGGACGGCTGCAACGTTGAGGTCATCAACTGCATCCATGAGGCGACGCCTACGTGACTCCTCGGCGTCCGGGATCTTCCCGGCCCCGCCCGGGGTGGACATGACCGAGCTGTTCCTGCCCATGCTCATCATGAGTGACGCACCTCGGCACACCCAGCCGCGTCATCTGGTCAGCAAGGCCTTCACCGCGCGCCAAATCGCCCGGGTCGAGGCGCGCGTCCAGACCCTCGTCAACGACCTCCTCGACCAAGTTTCCGGCCCACGCTGCTGACCGCATCGTTAGAACGCGGACTCGTCGGCGACCCCGAAAGCCGCGAGGAGATGGCCATCGAGCCCTGGCGGCAGGCCACCAAGACCTACCGGGGCGGGCGCATGGTCATCGACGAACTGACTGAGAACCCGCCAACCGAAGGAGTAGCCCACGCTGTCCGCACGACCGCGCGCCACGACTGGGCAGCCATGGCCATCGCAGCCGGGCTGGCCAGTGGCCTCGACGAACCAGCGATTCGAGTGGGCCACCGCCTCGAGATCGAAGCGCGACGGAGCAACCAGCTTGCAGAACACACCGCGGCACGCGAGCCGCGACCGCGAAACGTGCTGAGCAAGATCAAGACGATCAGCCGTTAGGAGGTAAGCGCGAGTCGTTTCGACTACCGCTGGTCGGCGAACACCGCGAGCAGCCTCGGCGAGGATTTAGAACCAAGCCCCGCCCAGGGTGACGTCCCCTTGCTCCTATGTCAAGCAGCTGTCGCTGTCGACGCTGTGTTGGCCTCGGCGTCGGTCGTGAGGGCCTTGAAGACGACGTCGGATAGCCGTCTCTTGAGCGCTCTGATGGACTCGGCCTTGTTGTCTCCGGCGGCGCGCCGGCGCTCAAGGTAGGTTTTCGCGTCCGGGTGGTAGTGCGCTTGGGTGATGGCGATGCGATGGATCGCTGCGTTGATCTGTCGATTGCCGGTGCGGCTGAGTCGGTGTCGTTCGTTGTTCCCTGACCAGACGGGAAGCGGTGCGGTGCCGTTGTGGCGGGCATAGGCGTGCCGGGATCGGAAGCGTCGGACGCCGGCGGTCTCGCCGAGGATCTTGGCCGCGCTCAAGGTCGCACAACCGCAGATCTCCAGGAGTGCGGGTGCCTGCGCGCGCACCAACTGTTCCAGTTCTTGGTCGAGCTCCAGGATCTCGGCGGTGAGCAGTCTGCATCGCTCGACCAAGCCGCGTGCCAGCCGGGCGACGGTGCCATCCTCGCGGGTGAGGTGTTGCAGGATCGCCTTCAGATGCTTGGCTCGCCACAGGGAACGAGCTGGTGGCGCCCAGGCTGGGTCCAGCTCGTGCAGGTGCCACCGCAGCCGGTTGATCGCTCGGGTGCGCTCAGCCACGAGGTCGTCGCGATGGTCTGCCAGCAGTCGGACCTCTCGGGCCGGCCCGTCGAGGCTGGCGGTGGGAAGGTTCGGTTCGCGCAGTGCTGCTCGTGCCACCGCCAGTGCATCGATGGGGTCTGACTTGCCGTAGGTACGGGCGCCGTCTCGAGCGTGGGCCATCATCTTCGGAGGAACTCTGACGATCCGCTCACCAGCTCCGAGGAGGTCGCGCTCGAGTCGCCGCGAGAGATGGCGGCAGTCCTCGATTGCCCAGGTTCGGGCGTCGCCGAACTGCTCGGCCCAGCACAGCAACTGCAGGTGATCAGCTGTTGTCGTGCCCGTTGTTCGTTCGCCCAGTTTGGGGACTGCTGCACGAACGGGTGACAGTTTCGGTTAGGCCGCTTGGATCGCGGTTGTCATCATGATCAACTCGTATTCGACAGGGTCAATCGTCCGAGAGCGGCCTGTCGACGGCGTCGGTGGTAAGTCTTCTCGATCCACGTCACTATCGCGATCCGCAGATCCTCACGCGTCGCCCACGCCCGTCGGTTGAGGACGTTCTTCTGCAGCAGCGCGAAGAACGACTCCATGGCTGCGTTGTCACCAGCTGCCCCAACGCGACCCATGGAGCCGACCATCGAGTGACGGTTGATCGCGTGGACGAACTTCCTGCTTCGAAACTGCGACCCGCGGTCGGTGTGAACCACACAGCCGGCCACATCACCGCCTTCGATGCGGCGGCGAGCAACTGCGTTGTTCAGCGCCGCGACCGCCAGCGACGACTTCATCCGTGAGTCGATCGAGTAGCCCACGATCCGGTTGGAGTACACGTCCTTGATCGCGCAAACGTAGAGCTTGCCTTCGCCGGTCCAGTGCTCGGTGATGTCCTATGCCGACCTTGGAACTATGCCGACCATTTCAGCGGTCGCGCAGGTCAACGGTGATGCTGAGGTTCGGAAGG
>NZ_JBDYKJ010000054.1:0-33274 GCF_040012395.1 Nocardioides sp. 31GB23
TCGGATGCGGGCGCTGAGCAGGGACGCAGGCCACGAGAGGAGTTCAGATGCTCAGAGAACTCACGGCACTAGGGACACCATGAAACGCCGAGATGACCGGGGATCTGCTTCGATCGAGGCCGCCATCGCCGTACCGGCCTTCGCACTGTTCGTGGGACTCATCATCTTCGGCGGCCGTACTGCCGTCGTACGTCACTCCTTGGAGTCCGCCGCCGCGGACGCAGCACGTTCGGCCTCCATCCTCCGGGTCGAGGCCGACGCCAAGAAGGCAGCGAAGGACGCGGCCGTCACCAACCTCGCCAACCAGGGCATCAACTGCCTCCGCGTCGACGTCGCCATCGACACCCAGCAGTTCTCCCACGATGTCGGCACACCAGCACAGGTCGACGTCACCGTTTCGTGCCTTCTCGACCTCTCAGATCTGTCCGTTCCCGGAGTGCCTGGCACCCGGACCATCTCGGCCACGATGACCAGCCCGCTCGACACGTGGCGGGAGCGATCGCCATGACACGACACGACAACGAACGCGGCTCGATCAGCATCTGGGTCGTCACCGCGACCATCGTGATGATGACGCTGGTCGGCCTGGCCGTCGACCTCGGCGGTCAGGTCCACGCGCAGCAGCGCGCTCACGACGTCGCCGCCCAAGCAGCCCGCGCCGGTGGACAGCAGGTGGAGGCGGCTCCGGCGGTGGAAGGCCGCTACGTCGCCCTCGACACCGCCGCTGCCCGACGTGCAGCGGAGCAGTACCTGGTCGCCGCTGGGGTCGAGGGAACCGTCACGATCACCGGCGGCACCACCTTGGTCGTCCGCGTCACCGACACCTACGAACCGACCTTCCTGTCGATGGTCGGCATCGGAAATCTCACGGTCACCGGTGACGCGTCAGCACGCCTGATCAGAACAACCGGAGGAGTCGAGCGATGAATCGCACCCATCCCCGTGCCCGAGGCCTTCTTGCCGCCCTCCTGATCGTGGCCGCGCTCGCCGGCGTGCCGCTGCTGCTCATCGCCCTGGGCGCCACTCCGTGGACCGTCGACCTGGCTGATCTGCGGCTCAGGCTGCTGAGCCCGGACGACGGCAGCGTCGCGCTCATCATCATCGGCGCCACCGCGTGGACCGCGTGGGCTGTGATGGCCTTCTGCCTGCTCACCGAGATCGTCGCTGCCGTACGTGGCGTGCGCGCACCACAACTGCGCGGTCTCGGAGCCGGGCAGCAGCTGGCATCCCAGTTGGTTGCTTCGGCCGCGGTCCTGTTCGCCGTCGCACAACCGCTCAGCATCACCCTGGCTGCTACCCCGGCACACGCCGACAGCATCACTGAGGTCCAGGCTCCGACTCCTGCTGCATCTCTTGCAGAGCCGATCGATGAGGCAACCTCGCCGTCAGTCCTCCCCGCGAAGTCCGCTCCTGCGACGGCGTCGTACACCACCCGGGCCCATGACAGCCTCTGGAAGATCGCCGAAGCGCACCTCGGCGACGGCACTCGGTTCACCGACATCGTCGACCTCAACCCCGACCTGTTCCCCGACGGACCGGAATTCCTCACCACCGGCACGGTGCTGCAACTCCCCGCAAGCGAAGCCACCACGGCGGTCGATCCCGACAACCTCTACGTGGTCGAACCCGGAGACACGTTGTGGGACATCGCCGATGAGGAGCTCGGCGACCCGACCCGCTACGACGATATCTTCGAAGCCTCCGACGACATCGTTCAACCCGATGGCCGCACATTGACCGATCCCGATCTGATCTACCCGGGCTGGGAACTCGAGATCCCCGACGACGCGCCACCGGTCGAGACGCCGCCACAGGAGACCCCACCCGATGATCCGATTCCGGAACCTCCATCGGCGACCGCACCCACCGCACCTCCAGAAGCCACAACCGCTCCCCCACCCCTCGACCTCGAAGCACCGGCAGACACAGCCACCGAAGAGGAATCCAGCGACGTCGACCAGATCTCCGGTCCACCCACCTGGCTGCTGCCCGGCCTCACCGGCGCCGGCACCGTCCTCGCAGGATCTCTCTTCCTCGTCCTGCGTGCCCAGCGCCGTACCCAATTGCGCTACCGAAGCCCCGGCGAAGTAATCGAACCACCTCCCCAGGACCTGGTCGCTGCCGAGAAGACCGCACGCCTCAGCGCCAGCACGGTGCCGCGACTCCAGGACCTCGACCGCCTGCTACGGCACCTCGCCGACGAGCTAGAGCTGACGCGCCAGCCGCGGCCTCGACTCCAGCACATCGAGTTCGCTGACCAGCATGTGATTCTCCACCTCGCCGAACCGGCCGCGCCACCGCCCGGATGGAGTGGCACAGACGAAGCTTGGACCTTCGAACTCGACCAACCGCTCCCCGACCCCGAAAGCCCGGCGCCCTGGCCCTTGCTGTGCACCATCGGCGCCACCGACGACGGGCACCTGGTGTTGGCCAACCTGGAAGAACTCGGCACCATCGCACTCACCGGTGACCAGGAAGTGGCAGCCGCACTCGCGCGCTCCATGACCGCCGAACTCACGCTCAGCCCGTGGAGCCTGCTCACCGACATCGACACGGTCGGCGTCGCCTCCCAACTCGCCGACCTCGATCCGGCGCGACTCCACCACCATGAGCCCGGCGACGTCGGGGTCCTCGACCGACTCACGGCTGAGCTTGCGACCCGCGGTGACAACGAGCCTGAGATGTTCCACGCCGTCATCGCGAGCAACGTCGAGGTGGCCGAGCCGCTGATCCGAGTCATCGCCAACAACACCGGCCGGCTCGGCGCCACTGTGGTGACCTCAAGCGACACCCCTGTCCCCGATGCTGTCTCGTTCCACTTAACCGGGGACGGCCGCCTGCACATCCAAGATCTCGGACTCGACCTCACCAGCGCCGGACTCACGACCGACGAGGCCGCCGCGACCGCAGCCATCGTCGCAGTCACCCGTGACGCTGCTCCAGTACCGCCGCCCAGCCAGCACTCTCAAGAGCCGGCATGGCGAGCAGCGACTGACCGCTCGGGGAACCTCGTGACAGCGTACGCCGACGCCCCGCCCGCAGCCCAGGAAGTCCTGCACACAGCTGACGACACCGCCGATGCCGCAGCTCAGCCCGACACCGTGGATGAGTCCTCCTACCCCGCGCAGCAGGAAGCGCCCGCGGTACTCGATGCGTTGCTCGACGAGGACGTCGCCACGTGGTTCGACGGTGACAGCCGGGTCCCCAAGCTGCACATACTCGGACCCGTGCGCGCCACTGCACACGGCAACCCAGCAGCAGTCGCTCGCCGCAAGCCTCACTACGTCGAGCTCCTCACCTACTTGGCCATGCACCCCGAAGGGGTCTCATCCCAGCAAGTCGCTGAGGCGTTCTCCATGAGCAAGGACCGGGTCCGCATCGACATCGGCGTGGTCCGCAAGTGGCTCGGCGACAACCCGCACACCGGCCGCCCCTACCTGCCGCCCGCAACACAAACACGAGCCGCCGGCGAAGCGGGAGTCTGGACCTATCAAGTCGACGACGTGCTCGTCGACGCTGACCTGTTCCGACGCCTTCGAGCTCGCGGCCAGGCCCGCGGAGACGAGGGCCAAGAAGACTTCGACACCGCTCTCCGGCTCGTCGACGGGCCACCGTTCTCCGACCTCCGCGAAACAGGTTGGAGCTGGTTACTCGACGCCGAGTCTCGCGATGACGAAATCTTGGCCTGCGCGATCGTCGACGTCTCGCACGATGTAGTAGCCGCCGCGGTTCAGGCGGGCGATCTGGACCGCGCAGCAAGGGTCGTGGAAGTCGCGACCAACGCCGCTCCCTTTGACGAGGTCGCCCGCGTCGATCATGCTGCCGTGCTCATGGCGCAAGGCCATGACACAGCAGCACGGAAGTACCTCGACGAGGCAGTCGTCGGCCGGTCTGACGACAAACTGGGCCCCATCGACCTGCCGGACCACACCGCAGAAGCGATCAAGCGGCTGAACCCAACTAGGAGGAACGGGGCCTGACGAAGTCTCAGGGACGCAATGCTCCGCTGAGAGCGGCGAGCGTGTCGCCGATGAGCCGGTAGTAAGCCCAGCGCCCACGTTGTTCTCGCTCGACAATGCCGGCATCGACCAGTTGCTTCATGTGATGCGAGACCGTCGGCTGCGAAAGCCCGACCGGCTCGACCAAGTCGCAAATGCAGGCCTCCTGACCAGGGGCCGCTGCAATCATCGACAGGAGCCGCACCCGCGTCGGGTCACCCAGCGCCTTGAACATCCGCGCCAAACGCTCAGCCTCCGCGACATCCAGAGCACCGCCAGTGACCGACGAGCAACACACGGTGGCCTCCTCGAGCAGCGGCAATGACTTAGGCATGAGCCCACTCTACTCAACGCATTGACAAACGTCGATGCATAGATCATTCTCGATGCATCGACGTTCATCAATGCGATTGGAGCGGTTCCATGTCGACCAGCAACGACGTACGAGAAGAGGTTCGCGCCCGCTATGCCCAAGCCGCGAACGCAGTGAACAGCGGCGTCTCCAACTCCGCACTCAACGACGGCCTGCAGGTCATCGAGGAGTCGTGTGGCGAGTCATCCTGTTGCTCCGGCACCACCGAAGTCGACGAGTCCTTCGGCGCGGCGCTCTACAGCAGCGGCGAGCAGTCCGAACTCCCCGCAGAAGCAGTGGCTGCAAGCTTGGGGTGCGGCAACCCGACCGCGGTGGCGGCACTCCAGCCCGGCGAATGTGTCCTGGACCTGGGATCCGGTGGTGGAATCGACGTACTCCTCTCCGCCCGTCGAGTCGGCGAGACCGGTTTCGCCTATGGCGTCGACATGACCGACGAAATGCTCGATCTGGCTCGCAGCAACGCCGCCAAGGCGAACGCGACCAACGTGGAGTTCCTCAAGGGCACCATCGAAGACATCCCCCTGCCCGATGCGACAGTCGACGTGGTGATCTCCAACTGCGTGATCAACCTGTCGACCGACAAAGCCAAGGTGATCGCCGAGATGCACCGTGTCCTGGCGCCCGGTGGTCGCATCGGGATCTCCGACGTCGTCGCCGAAGACCACCTCACTGCCACCGATCGGGCCGAACGCGGCTCGTACGTCGGGTGCATCGCCGGTGCGCTGTCCCGCGCCGAATACCTGACGGGGCTGGCCGAGGCCGGCTTCATCGACGCCGAAGTGGAGTTCACCCACGAAGCGGTCCCCGGCATGCACGGGGCCATCATCCGCGCCACCAAACCGGCCGCATGACCGCCAGCAACACCACACCGGCACCCGCGATCGGGAAACCGGCGCGGATGTCCACTCTCGACAAGTACCTCGCGGTGTGGATCGGGCTGGCCATGGTCACCGGCCTCCTGCTCGGCCGGTGGATACCCAGCATCGCCGACGCCCTCGACACCATCACCATCGGATCAGTGTCACTGCCGATCGCGATCGGGCTGCTGGTGATGATGTACCCGGTCCTGGCAAAAGTCCGCTACGACGAAGTCGGACACGTCGCCCGCGACACCCGCACCATGATCCTGTCGCTGGTGCTGAACTGGCTGATCGGCCCCGCACTCATGTTCACCCTGGCCTGGGTGTTCCTGGCCGACCTGCCGGAGTACCGCACCGGACTGATCATCGTCGGCCTCGCCCGGTGCATCGCCATGGTGATCATCTGGAACGACCTGGCCTGCGGCGACCGCGAAGCCGCCGCGGTCCTGGTCGCCATCAACTCCGTCTTCCAGGTCCTCGCCTTCGCGCTCCTCGGCTGGTTCTACCTCGACCTGCTCCCCGGCTGGCTCGGCCTGACCAGCACCGGACTCGACGTCTCCCCGTGGCAGATCGCCGGCAGCGTGCTGATCTTCCTCGGCATCCCCTTGGCAGCCGGCTACCTCACCCGCCGGCTCGGTGAAGCCCGACTGGGCCGCGAACGCTACGAAAGCCAGTTCCTCCCACGGATCGGACCGTGGGCGCTGTACGGGCTGCTGTTCACCGTCGTCATCCTGTTCGCCCTTCAGGGCGACGCCATCACCAACCAGCCCTTCGACGTCGCACGCATCGCCCTGCCCCTGGTCATCTACTTCACCCTGATGTGGGGCGGATCCATGCTGCTAGCGCACCGCGTCGGCCTGAGCTACGAACGCTCCACCAGCGTCGCGTTCACCGCCGCAGGCAACAACTTCGAGCTCGCCATCGCCGTGGCCATCGCCGTCTTCGGCGTCACCAGCGGCCAAGCACTCGCCGGCGTCGTCGGCCCCCTCATCGAGGTCCCCATCCTCGTCGGACTCGTCTACGTCAGCCTCTGGACCCGACGCTTCTTCCCGACATCCACCATCGACACATCGAGCACCGAGGCACGACCATGACCGAACCTCTCACCCCCCAGAGCCCGCGTCCCCAGGTCGTGTTCGCCTGCCGAGCCAACGGCGGTCGCTCGGTGGCCTCCCGGCTACTCGCCGAGCACTACGCCCAAGGCCGCATCGTCGCCCTGTCCGCCGGCACCGAACCCGGCGAAGACATCCACCCCGAAGTCGCCCGCGTCCTGGAGTCACTCGGTCTCGACACCAGCAACGAACACCCCACCCTCCTGACCGCCGACATGATCGCCGCCAGCGACCTGGCCATCACCCAGGGCTGCGGCGAGAACTGCCCCTACGTCCCCGGCGCCCACTACCGCGACTGGCCCCTCGACGACCCCAAAGGCCAAGACGACACCACCGTGCGCCGCATCATCACCGACATCGACACCCGAGTCCGCAACCTCATCCACGAACTCGTTCCCGACCACAACCTCCCACCCTCCCTGCTCGCCTGAGCGCCACCGCAAGCAACTTGGCCACTGGGCCGTTCAATTGGGGGTACGCCCGTTGACCTGCACAAACGCGTAGAGGTACGGGCGTACCCCCACCACTACCGGCGGGTAAGGGGTACGACGTCGGATACGGGTTCTGAGGATCGTCGAGCCCATGACCGACTCGACCCTCCACGCCACCAAGTCCCCACGCTGGTCTCCAGCGCTGGTGGCCGAACTGGAGCAGTCTGCGACACCCGCGGACGCTGCGACGGTGCTCGCCTGCGCGGGCATTCCGGTATTCCCGTGCGTTCCGCTTCAGAAGAACCCGCTCACCGAGCACGGGTTCCACGACGCCTCGACCGACACCTCCGTCGTGGCCGAATGGTGGCGCCGGTGGCCGGACGCGAACGTGGCCATGCCGACCGGATTCGCGTCAGGCGTCGATGTCGTGGACATCGACGTGCATGCCTCCGGCAGCGGCTTCGACGCGCTGCAGCAGGCTCGGTCAGCCGGCCTCCTTGGCGCGCCGGCGTGGGTCGTCTCGACCCCCTCGGGCGGCATGCACGCGTGCTTTCTACGGACGGGTTCGGTCGAGCAGCGGTCATGGCAAGTTCCCGGACGACACGTCGACTTCCGCGGCGACGGCGGGTACGTCGTACTGCCGCCATCCACCGTCATCCAGCCCGATGGCGAAGCTCGCACCTATCGAGTCGTCAACGTTGCCGCGCACCAACCCGATGCTGTCGACGCGAACACGCTCCGTCGATTCTTGGAACCGCCCCGCCCGACCTGTCCGCCAGCTGATCTGCCGACCCGCGGAGCTCGCCCGGATCGGCTCGCATCCTGGGTCGCCGCGCGGAGTGAGGGCGAAAGGAATCACGGCCTGTTCTGGGCATCGTGCCGCATGGCCGAGTCGGGCGAACGGTTCGACGTCACAGCCACTGTGCTGGGCGAGGCTGCCCAGTCGGCTGGTCTGACCGAGCGCGAGGCAATGACCACGATCCGCTCGGCCTACCGCATCGCCAACCGCCTGGGACCTCCGTCTGTGGCGGGTGAACGCCTGGGCCCTTCCCGAACGACTGAGGGGGTGCGCCTTTGACGCTCACCCCCGACCCGCCGACCCACCAAGACCTCACGAGGAACCTTCCATGAACGGACCTGACCCCTACGACCGACGACTCGACCGACTTCCTGATGAAGCCGCGCCTCACCCCAAGGCCACTCAGTCGGCTGAACCTCCATCGCTGGCGGTGCGGCGCGATCCCTCCCAACAGCCACTCATGCCGAGCCAGCAGAGCGCCCACGGCATCGCCTGGGTGCGCCCCACCGAACTCGCCATGCGTGTCGGCTCACCCGTTGCCGGTCGCGGCATCGACCTGCAAACAGCGTTGGCTACTCGAGCCCGGCGCGCCCCGTCCTCCGTGGCCAAGTCGGGGCACCGCACGAGTCGGTCGGCGATCGCCAGGCCAGCCACGCCCCCTGCACACGAAGGAGTGGAGCTGTGAAGACGCCATCGTTCACCACCGCGCAGGGCCTGCGGCTCCTGCTCGTGCGACTGCACTACTCACCGACCGGCACCTGGCAGCAAGACCCGGACGCGCACGAACTGATCCAGTTCGCGACCCAGAAGTACGCCGCCCTGGCACGCAAGTACGACCTGGCTCCCGAAGACGCTGCCTATGCCGCGTTCGAAGCGATGCGGACCCGCGCGGTCCGGACCGCCATCGACCCATGGGCGGTCGTCACCCGGGCCGTCCAAGTCACCTTGATCTACGAGGCCCGCGCCCAAGGACTGCTGTGCTCGAACCACCAGGCACGCCGTCCCGAAGTCGCGGCTCACCACGACGCGGAACGGATCGGTGAACGCGAGAACGACCTCACTGACTACCACCCGGCCTTCCACGTCACCGACGATCTCGGCGACGAGTACGACGACCACGCAGTTGAGGAACCAGACGCGGACGAGCCGACTAACGCGTGGGTCGCAGCCGAGCACGCCGCGTCGATCATGGTCGACAACGGATGGCCACAACCCACGGCCACGGGATGCGTCGAGTACGTCTGCAGCCAGTTGATCCGCTCGGGCAATCGCGCCACGGCGTACGCCCGCCTGACGCGTGATCACCACGCCGAGGCGTTGCTCGACCTGTCGCACGATCACTGGATCGCCGTTTTGCAGGCGCTTCTGGGCAACCAGCTCCCCACGCACGAACGCGCTCGCGAGGGCCGCGGGCTCCTGCAACTGCTGGCGCTCGGCTACCTGCCGGGCGAACTCAGCGGCGTGCCGTGTTTCGCCGACGTCTTCGAGACGACCGCACCCAGCCATGAGGGGGTCTCCCATGTCTGACGCGCACGGGCACATCGAGCTGGAGCGTCGTGTGGACTCCATCAAGGTCGGCGTACGGCACCGCTCCGACGCCGAGAGAGACCTCGCGCCCCTCATGAGGTCGATCGAACGCCTCGGACTCTTGCAGCCGGTCACCATCACTCCCGACGGCATGCTGGTGTGCGGACACCGCCGGCTAGCGGCCGTGAAGCAGCTGGGCTGGCCCACTCTGCGGGTCTGGGTCCGAACCGGGGTCTCGGACCACCTGACCCAACTGCTGGCCGAGCAGGACGAGAACACGATGCACCGGCCCCTCTCACCGCTGGATGCTGCACGGCTGTATCGGGAACTGAAAGAACTCCTAGCTGAGGATGCAGCCCGCCGTCAGCGGGCCACCCGGTTCGGTGCCGAAGACGGGGAGGAGGGCGCCGGTGGTCCCGATTCGGGACCACCGCAACTGGGTGCCGGCAAAGCTGCTCGCCAGGCAGCCCAGGCGATCACGAACTCTGCATCGCACACGCGACTCGAACAGATATGCACGATCGAAAGCATCGCCGCCGACGAGGCGACGCCCACCTCGGTGCGCAAGGTCGCCGAAGAAGAACTCGAGCGGATCCGCGAAGGAGGCGCAGTCGACCCCAGCTATCAGCGAGTCCGAGCCGCCATCGCCGCAGCCGAACAGGCACCAGACAACGATGAGTCGACCGAGGACCTGGAGGAACTGGCTGCTCGGGCGTTGGTCCAAGCCAAGGCAGATCGAGCACGGCGCATCCGGGAGAACCGGCTCAAGCGCGAGGCTGCCGCCGAGGCCGCCCGTCGTTCCGTGCACTCCTTCACACTGATGTGGGACGACCTGGCCGGGTGGGTCAATCGGTACGACCCGATCAAGGTCGGCCGTGAACTCACCGACGAACAGTGGGACTCCTTCCAGCAGACCCTCACCGAATCAGTGGCCTTCGCCGAAGCCGCGCGCGAGGCACGCGAGAACCAGCCGAGCGACGCGCTCGTGGACGCGTGAGGAGGAACCTGATCATGCTCCGCTCCCCCACCTACGATCCCGACCTTCGTCGGCGCCGTCTCATCGTCCTGGCGATCGTCACGACCCTTCTTCTCATCTCTGCAGTCACCTACGCGCTGCTGACCCGCGGGTCGACGAACACCGCTCAGCCCAGCACGCAGTCCATCTCCCACGCGCCTGACTCGGAGGCGGTTCCGTCCGGCACACCCGACGACGGCACCCTGCCGGAGTTGTTGCCCGTCACAGATCCGGAGCAGTTCGCCGAGTTAGTGGCTCACGCGATCTTCGATTGGGACACCTCATCGTTGGCACCGCGGGCGGCGTACCTGCAGCGCATCGCGACCGTGGCCGACCCGACCGGCGAGTCCTCACCCGGGCTGATCAGCGACGTCGACGCCTATCTACCGGCGGAGAAGATCTGGATCGACCTGCGTGAGTACGAGACGCGCCAGTGGATCGAGATCGAGACTGTCGAGATCCCTGCCAAGTGGGACACGGCCCTGGACCAGGCCGGTGGTGCCCTTGCGCCCGGGACGACCGCCTACACGATCACCGGAGTGCGACACCGCGACGGCCTGTGGGATGGCGAACCTGTCGCCAGCCAGCACGACGTGGCGTTCACCGTCTTTATGACCTGTGGGCCGACGTACGAACAATGCCGGCTGCTGCGACTCTCGCTGCTCGACGAGCCGCTGGAGTAGGTGGGGCCCATGCAGAAGGCCGTCATTGGCGGACTCGTCGCACTCATGGTGGGACCTGCAGCAATCCTGCTGTCACTCACCGCCATCCTCAATCCGGCAGCCGAAGCATCCTGCATGCCGCTGACATCGGTCAACTTCTTCGGCAAGAACGACAACGCGACGCCGGCGCCGGTCGGCGAGTCGTCACGGGTGGTGTTCCCGCTTCCGGCCGGCACCTGGGTCAAGACCAGCAACTATGGGATGCGTCTCCACCCCATCACCGGCATCTACAAGCTGCACTCGGGCGTTGATTTCGCCGCCCCATCGGGAACGCCGATCTTCGCTGCGGCAGACGGCCGGGTCGCCTCCGCAGGTCGGTCGGCGGGTTTCGGGAACCTGATCCTGATCGAGCACACCGCCGCCGGGCAGACCGTGGCCACCGGGTACGCGCATATGACCGAGGCCAGCATCATCGTCCGAGCTGGCGATCGCGTGACCGCCGGCCAACAGATCGCCTCCGTCGGCTCGACGGGATACGCCACCGGGCCACACCTGCATTTCGAACTGCGTCCGGGCGGCGCGAACGCCGCCAGCGCGGACCCAGTGCCCTGGCTCAACGCGCAAGGAGCCGTCGACCTGGCCGCCAGCACGCCGAGCGCCACCGGCGAATGCGGACCCGACGGAGACGCGACGACGTACAACGGAGTCAACCCCACCGGGATGGTCGATGACCCGACCACCACCGGCAAGATCACCCAACGGACCGCGCACATTCTGTCCCAAGTCCGTCAGCAGTTCCCCACCGCTGCCTGGTCGTGTTTCTCCCCTCGCCCGGGCCAACCCTCCGAGCACTCCCTGGGCCGCGCCTGCGACGGCACCTTCGGCAACTCCATCGGCGTGGCCGCCCAAGGACCGGCCCTCGACCTGGGCTGGAAAGTCACCAACTGGATGAAGGCCAACGCCGAAACGCTCGGCGTCCAGTACCTCATCTGGCAGGGGAAAATCTGGTCCGTCGCACGGTCAGCCGAAGGCTGGCGGCCCTACAACGGCGGAGGCATGCACGACCCCGCCAGCATCACCGGCGGCCACTACGATCACCTGCACTTCACTGCCATCCCCTGACTGCAAGGCAGCGATTGGGCCCGCTCGGCGCACCTGAGCAACATGGCCACCATCGAGATCATCCAGCGTGCTGTAGGACCCGACTTCGGTGCGGTTGGCGGGTCGGCGGACATGCGGTCTGTCATCGGCGCTCTGTTGACCTACGGGCTGATGTTCGCCTGTCTGATGCTCATCATCTCCGCCGCAGCTTGGGCGATCTCGTCGTCCAACGGCAGTTGGCAATCAGCTGCGAAGGCGAAGGCCGGCGTGTTCGTCGCCCTCGGCGGCGCCGCACTGACGGGTGGGGCGCTCGCGTGGGCGAACTGGCTACTCGACGTCGGCGCCGCTCTCTGACCGCGCCCGCTGACGCACCTGTGGGACAGACCGTCCTGCGACCTTCCTAGGAGGAATCATGCTTCAACTCGACCTGTTGCCCGCGATCGTTCAGCTCCTGCCGATGGACATCACCATCGACCCGAACTCCAACGGCCTGCCTGGGATCGGGCAGCTCCGCAAGATTGTCGGCGCATCCATGACCGTCGGTCTGATTCTGGCCGTCTTGGCCCTGATCATTTCGGCCGTCGTGTGGGCGATGGGCGCGAACTCGTCTAACCCGCACCTGGCTGGGCGCGGGAAATTCGGAGTCGTCATCGCGCTCGGTGCCGCGATCGTCACCGGCGCCTCGGTCGCGTTGGTCAACTTCTTCTGGAATGTCGGCCAAGCGGTCTGACTCGAACTCGAATCGAGAAGGAGCAGAACGATGGTCGACGTGTGCGACGTCCCCGTGATCTCCACGGTGTGCGACAAGGCTGGCGACGCCGCGGCCAGCTTGGTCACCGCCCCTTTCAACTGGCTCGCCGAGGGTATGGGCAACGCCGCGGAGTGGATGTTCAAGTCCGTGTGGAACGTCTTCGACTCCACCACGTCGGTCGACATCACCAGCGACGAGTACATGAAGGTCTACAACATCCTGTTCGGCGTCGCGGTCTTCGTGATGCTCGGCTTCTTCCTCCTCCAAGTCATCGGCGGCATGATCCGGCGAGAACCCGCAGCCCTGACCCGCGCACTCACCGGCCTTGCCAAATCAATCCTCGGGTCCTTCGTCGCGATCACCCTCCTCGCCCTCGCACTGGAAATCACCGACCAGCTCACCATCGGGATCGTCAACGCGGCCGGCACCAACATGAACGAGATGGGCGACCGCGTTGCCCTGCTCGCCGTCGGAATCGGCGGACTCAGCCTCAAAGCCCCCGGCGCGGCCGCAATCCTGACGATCTTCCTCGCCGGACTCGCCATCGGCGCCGCGGTCATCGTGTGGATCAGCCTCCTGGTCCGCAAGGCCCTGCTGCTCGTCGCGATCGTGTTCGCACCCATCGCCCTCGCCGGAGCTTCTTGGGACCAGACCCGCGGCTGGATCGGCAAGTGGGCGACCTTCGTGATCGCACTGATCTTGTCCAAGCTCGTGCTCGTGGTGATCTTTCTGCTCGCCACCGCCCAGGTCTCGGCTCCGATCGACGCCGACCTGCAGTCGGTCAGCGAACCGATCGCCGGCGTCGTGCTGATGCTGATGGCCGGGTTCGCGCCGTACATGACCTACAAGGCGATCAGCTTCATGGGCTTCGACATGTACCACGCGATGTCGGCTGAGCAGGAGACCAAGTCGTCGATGAACCGTCCCCTTCCGATCCGGACCGGCGGAGGATCGGGTGGCGTGGTCCCGAAGATCCTCGGTGGCGACGACGGAGGGTCTGGCAGTGGAGGGCGCGGCCCCGCGCCCGCTGCCGCCCCCAGCGGAGGCGGCGGAACCAGCGGCGCGGGCGGTGCTTCGTCGGGTGGGGCTGCGGCTGGCGGCGTCGGGGCCCCCGGTGCCGTGGCAGCCAAGGAGGCGGCAACCACCGGTCCGAAGATGGGCAACTACGTGGCCGCGCAGTCTTCTGGCCAGGCCGAGCAAGCAAGCGCACCCACCGGCGCCGCCGGGACAGTTCCGGCCCACACCGCCGATCCGACCCCTGCCATGACGGGCCGCCGCTCGGATGACTCGGGAGGCGGACGATGAGCGCCACGAACACCACCCGGTCGGGCGACTACGAGCTGCAGCCGGTGAAGTTCTCCCGACTGGCACGCCGCGGGGTCCTGTTCGGCCTGACCGCCTCCCAACTGGTGGTGGTCGGCATCGGAGTCGTGACGCTCGTGTTCTCCCTCTACGTCGGCGGTGGCACGAGCTTGGTCGTTGCCCTCCCGGTCATCGTCTGCTGCAGTGCCCTGGCCTGGGTCAGCGTCGGGGGCCGCAAACTCATCCAATGGCTGCCCATCGTCGGTGTCTGGCTGTGGCGCTCCACCGGAGGCCAACTGATCTACCGGCGTCGCGTCGTCGCCCCACGACCGGTCGGAACCCTCGCGCTTCCCGGGGATGCGGCCCGGTTGCGTCAGTGGCTCGACCCCGACACCGGCGCAGTCATGGTCCACGACCCGCACCGCTCGACGCTGACCGCCATCGTGGCGGTCTCCCATCCAGCGTTCATCCTGCTCGACCCGCTCGAACAAGAACGCCGCGTCACCGGCTGGGGCCGAGTCCTGGCCACCGCATGCCGATCGGGACGGCTCGCCTGCCTGCAGATCATGGAACGCACCCTGCCCGACTCCGGCAAAGGGCTGGCCGAATGGTGGCACCAGCACGGCTCCGGTGACGACAGCTTCACCGCCACAACGTACGGCGAACTCATCGACCGCGCCGGACCAGCCGGTGAACGCCACGCCTCGACCATCTCGTTGTCGCTGAACCTCAAGACCGCCAACCGAGCCATCCGCGCAGCCGGTGGAGGCAACCGCGGAGCCGCCGCCGTCCTACGCCACGAGATGTCGACCATCATCGCCGCGCTGCGCTCAGCCGACCTCGCCCCTTCTGACTGGCTCGACCCCGGCGAACTCGCCGTCATCCTGCGCGGTGCCTACGACCCCGATGTCGGCGCGGCGCTGGAGCGTCACGGAGATGTCGGCCGCGACCTCGCCACTGCTGGCCCAGTCGCCGTCACCGAGAGCTGGTCAATGCTGCGCTCGGACTCCGCACACCACTGCGTGCTGTGGATCAGCGAATGGCCACGATCCCTGGTCTTCCCCGGGTTCCTTGCACCCGTCCTGTTGTCCTCGGGCATCCGACGCACCTTCACGCTGCTCTACACGCCGCTGCGCACCGATCAAGCCGCCCGCGACATCCGCAAGAAGAAGACCGAGTACGTCTCCGACGCCGCCCAACGTCAACGCATCGGCCAGATCGAAGACGCCCAGCACAGCGCCGAATACCAGGACGTCCTCCAGCAGGAGGCTGACCTGACCGCCGGCCACGGCATCCTCCGCGTCACCGGCCTCATCGCCGTCAGCGCCAGCGACCCCGACGAACTCGAACGCGCCGTCGCTGACATCGAACAAGCCGCCATCCAAGCCTCGTGTGAGACCCGGCGTCTGTGGGGTCAGCAGGCCCAGGCGTTCACCGCCGCTGCACTGCCGCTGTGCCGCACAGTGTGACTCGTAGGCGCTTCAAAACGAGCGGTTCGACCTGCGAGATGGCGAAACGGAAGCTCATGCTTCCAACTCTCGTTCCTCGTCGAGGATCTCCGCTACATCCAGCACATCCGATTCCGACTCCGAATCCTCGTCGACCGCAGGACCTTCTCGAACCCAATCCTGCGGGTCAAGATCATATTTCTCGGAGAGGAATCGGACTCGGTACACATCCTCCGCCCTCTGATAGACGTGCCTCGTCATATTCGCGCTGAGCGCAGCGTTGATACCCACGCCGACGAACGGCACGGTCTGCGCAAGCTTTCGCTGAGTCAACTTGATACCCAGCACCTGATACACGCGCCCGATGACTCTGACAATGACCTGTTCATTGAGCTGCTTCCAGGTTGCCTGCCGCATCATCTGCTGCGTAAGTCGCGACAAGGCAGCGAGCGCCGTGTGCTTGGCTTCCAGCGTCCCCGCTATCCCCAAGGACAACACACCCATTGCGAAGAGCTCTTCGTCAGGAAGCCGGACGTCGTACCCGTATCTGACTGCGACTGATCCAACACTTCGACCCATCATCGCCAGCGACGCAACTGTGTCTGCAGCTACTGCTGCAACCACGGCGCCCGACGCAACGCCTCCGCTTACGGTCGTAGAAACCACGGTGCCAGTACGGCGAGGGATGTCGCGGTGCCCTGAACGGCGGACGTCGATACGTACAACCCTTTGCGACGCCTGAAGCGATCAAGGTCGCGAACGTCCAACTGCTTCAGATCGTCCAGACCAAGGAGTCCATCGTGCTTCTTCTGGTACCCACGGAGCGCCCCCTCGGCGCTCGCTGACCGAAGGGCGGGATTGAAGGTGAGCTCGAGAGTCCCATTCATGGTCTTCTCGACGATTCCCTTGACTGCGGCCGTCGGCAAGTGCGCATCAGCGAAATCGGAGGCCCGCTCCGTCGTGGTACTGGCGATCTCACGCACCTTCCTGGGCACGACTGCCTTGTGCGGCGGCTCGTGCAAGCGCGTCAGGCTCTTCTCCCACGCCCCACGCTCGTATGCGCTCATTCGATCCGCGCTTTGCTGCTCCGCCACCGACCCACCGTCCTCCGTTTGCTCTCCGCCTCCGGAGTCTATGACTGCCGTCCGACTGATTCCCTGGGCAAGAGCGCCTCACAGCCACTGGCTCATCAGCCGCGTGGCGAGCCCGTCGGCTCACCTGACTGGTGACGTTCGCCCTCCAGGAGGAATCAATGCCGACCTTCGACAACCCCGCTGCTGATGCTTCCGAGGCCGAGCAAGCCCTGCGTGGCCTCGCCCACGCCACCCGGCGGATCGACGATCCGACCCAGATCTACGGGGTGCTCGGATCGCTGTCCCGAGTGACCGCGTCGCTGAGTCAGGCGCTGCACCAGTTGGGGTCGTATCACGACAACCACGGGGCACGCGCTGAGGCGACGATCGTCGATCCGAAGCAGACGGGCGCTGCGTACCGAGTGTCTTGGGACCTGCACCGTGCCGGCGAGATGCTGGCCAGCATCCAGAAGTCGATCGACAGCGCACACCAGTCAGAAGCCACGATCGTCTACCCAGACCCGGTCTCCACATCCCGCCCTGCCGGTCGAAGTCACGACGGGTTGTCGCTGTGAACGACCACGACGCCTCCCGGCTGCACAGCGCCGTACTCGTATCACCGAAACGCGAACGACGGCGTGACCGCAAGGCCCGAAAACTCGCAGCACGGGACCTCCTCGCCCGCGACCGCGCCGAACAGAAGACCGTAGCCCGAGCCAAAGCCGACGCACTCACCGCCGAACGCAAGGCCACCGTGCTGCTGCCCAAGGCCGGCGAGCGCGGTACCGCGGCCTTGCGAACACCGGGCCGGCTACGACTCCCCCGCCACCAAGACACCTCCGCCACCCTGGCTGGTGCCTATCCGTTCCTCGCCGAAGGTGGGCTCGGTAGCGACGGCGTGTTCGTCGGCCAGGACCTCTACTCCGGCAGTTCCTTCGTCTACGACCCCTGGGTCCTCTATGCCCGCGGCCTGATCACTGCCCCGAACGTCGTACTCGCCGGGATCGTCGGCTCCGGGAAATCCTCTCTGGCCAAGAGCCTGTACACCCGCTCCATCCCGTTCGGGCGCCGCGTCTACATCCCCGGCGACCCGAAAGGTGAGCACACGGGAGTGGCTGAGGCGGTCGGCGGCAAGGCGATCGCTCTCGGCCACGGCATGTCTGCCCGGCTCAACCCTCTCGACGAGGGCCACCGCCCCAGCGGTCTCGACGACGTGCAGTGGGCGGCCCAGGTCAGCGCACGCCGTCGCGACCTGCTCGGCGCCTTGGCCGAGACCGTGCTCGACCGCCGACTCTCCCCGCTGGAACACACCGCTATCGACATCGCCCTGGCTGAGGTCGTCCGCACCGCCGAGGTACCGGTGCTTCCACTGGTGGTCGACCGGCTCCTAGAACCCGACCCGTCCGTCGATCCCACCGGTCGCCTGACCGAGGACGGCCGGCTGCCCGGCCACGCGCTGCGCCGCCTCGTCGCGGGTGACCTCGCCGGACTCTTCGACGGCCCCTCGACTGTCCGGTTCGATCCCACGCTGCCGATGATCTCCCTCGACCTGTCACGGGTCACCGAGAACGCCACCCTGGTCTCGGTGCTGATGACGTGCGCGTCGGCTTGGATGGAATCCGCGCTCCTCGACCCCAACGGCGGACAACGCTGGGTCGTGTACGACGAAGCGTGGCGACTGATGTCCCACCCAGCTCTGCTGCGGCGCATGGACGCCCACTGGCGCCTCGCCCGGCACTACGGAATCGCCAACATGCTGATCTTCCACAAACTCTCCGACCTCGACAACGTCGGCGACTCCGGCTCAGCCATGCGCGCACTCGCGGCATCGCTGCTGGCGAACGCAGAGACCCGCGTCGTCTACCGCCAAGAGTCCGACCAGCTCGGGAGCACCGCCACTGCCCTCGGGCTGACCGGCACCGAACAATCTCTGCTGCCGACGTTGGGAACCGGACAGGGCCTTTGGCGGATCAAGCACCGCTCGTTCGTTGTGCAACATCAGCTTCATCCCGCCGAGCTGGAGTTGTTCGACACCACGGGCCGCATGACAGCAGATTAGAACTTCGGGGTGAGATTGTTGGCAACTGGCACCGAGGTTGACCTTCGAGTGGGTTGAGGCCCGACGATGTTCAGGTGGCAAACACGGAGATGATGTCGATCGGCGCATTCGCCAAGCTCGCCGGACTGACTGCGAGCGCGTTGCGGTTCTATGACGACGCCTGCTTGCTTCGTCCCGATTGGGTGGACCCGGTGAGCGGGTATCGGTTCTACCGCGAGTCGCAACTGGTGCTTGCCTTGCAGTTACGTCAGTTGCGAGAGATCGGGATGTCTCTGCCGACGATCGGCGAGTTCTTCACCGCCACCGGCGAGGACGCCGCCCTGCTCATCGACGAGCAGGTGGCCAGGGTCGCTGCGGAGTCCGCCGGGATTCAGCAAACCGCAGCATCACTCAAGGCATCTCTCGGCGAGGGCGCACGCCTCACCCTGTGCGCTCTGCCGGGTCCAGTCCTCGCGGCAGCAGTCGACCAAGTCCTGTCCACCACAACTCAGGACCCCGAGGTCCCGGCCTTGGGAGGCGTACGTCTGGAAGCAGCTCCCGACGCAATCTCGCTAACTGCCACCGATCGCTACCGCCTCGCCACGCGGACGCTGGTCCCCAGCCGCCCTTACGCCGCTTCTTGGGCGGGAACGCTGGCCGGAGAGGACCTCCAGGCCGCCGCATCGCGGCTCCGGCGGAGCCCCACCGTGACGCTGGAAGCGGGCGAGCTGACGCTGGACCTCCGCATGGCCGACGATGCCGTGGCCCACTGTCGCGTGCTCAGCGAGGTCTTTCCCGACTACAGGCTCATGATGGCGTCACTCCCCGCGGTGACGCATCGAGTCACGGTCGAGACGCGGCAGATCCTCAAGGCGCTAGAACGAGCGCCCGCGACCGTCGAGCTGCGCGTCGCTGCCGGCAAGCCGAGTCTCCTGCTGCCCGACGCCGTGGTGGATCTGTGCGGCACCGCCACCGGGCCTGATCTAACGCTCTGGTTCGAGTTGACCACGTTGTATCCCGCGCTGAGCCACGCGCTAGGCACCGACTTGATGCTCGATCTTCGTGGACCTGACCAGCCAGCGACTGTCCGATCAGCCGACAACGGGGACCTGACCACGCTCGTAATGCCCTGCCGACCCCACCGGTCCTGACGAACGACCCCGCACTGAGCGATTGCTCGATGGCCCCTCCCATCCAAGACGACAAGGACTGACCCATCTCATGACTGAAGCCACCGCCACTCCCGATCCGATGATGGAGGCAATCGGCAACGCCGTGATCCTCGGACGCGCGGGCAACCCCGAAGCAGCTCGGCGAAACCTGCTCGCGATCTGGGAGCAGATCGGGAGTGCAGGCGACCCGTTCCACCGCTGTACGCTCGCTCACTACCTAGCCGATCTCCATGAGGAACCCGCCGAGGCTCTTGTCTGGGACGTCCGCGCTCTCGATGCCGCCGACGCCCTCACTGATGAACGGGTCGAACAACACCATGTCAACCTTCAAGTGGCCGGGTTCTACCCGAGTCTCCACCTCAACATCGCCGACAACCTCCGCCGCTTGGGAGCGTTCAAAGCCGCTCGCGAGCACATTGAACAGGCAAGGCTCCACAGCTCGGCCCTTTCCGATGACGCCTACGGCAACACCATCCGGACGGCCATTAGCGAGGTTCGCCGGGCCATCGTTAACCGCGACACAGCCCGCCGAACATCCGCGCCGGGTGCAACCCCGTGATCGACAAGAATCTGCCGCTGCCCGTCGAGCGCTTCTGACGGCGATAGCTCTCGTGTCGGAACCTCACGAAACGTCATGCTCGCAACGCCCTGTCGAGCTGGGCCACCAATTGCGCGATCTGATTCTTGCCGCCAACGGCCCCGGGGTAACGGCCGAGTACGTCGATAACAACCGGGGTGGCGCGTTGTCGTGCCTCGTTGATCGCCTGGTCACCGACTGCTAGATCGCCTCCAGACCGAAGTTCCGCGAGGAGCGCAGCGATCGCCGCGGCTCGGAGGATGTGCCCTACCTGGGTGGCTCTCGCAATCGGATGCAGGTGAGCCGCACCCGCAGCGTCACCGACGCAGCTGGCAGCCAGCCGGGCCTCATCTGTCGACGCTTCGCTCGCCGCCCGGTGCGCATCTAGCGCGGTGACCCGCTGGAGGCGGATTCGAGCCCCGCCATCCGCGACACCCAAGCCGCCTATATCGCCGAGCGTGGCCGTGCGCCGTCGGGATCGGCGCTCTCGAACAACGCCAAAACTCCTTGGGCCAACTCGGCCGCATCCCGCGCCACCGCTCGCAACTCCTCCATGCTCAACACGAAGTCGCCCGACGCAGCCACCATCCATCGATCGGCCCACGACCAGACGGCCGCTCCGATCGTGCAGTCCGTGTGTCCTGGATCAGGGCACTAACTCGACCTCGACTCCCACCTGCGACAGCAACGACGCACCTGATGGACGAAACGTCGTCCAGGAGGTGAGGTCGGGATGCGGCACCAGACACCCGAAGCGCAGCAGGCCCGCGAGGCCAAGCTCGACGCGCTGCACACCAAACTGACCGAGTCAGTCAGCACGCTGGTCAGCGGCGATGACTGGCGCCGCGCACTCGAGTTCTCCGCGAGGTTCCGCAGCCGATCAACTGGCAGGAGGGGCGTATTCGAAGTCCGTGAATGGTCAGCGCTTTGACCGGTCGCGGCACGTAGCGGCGCCCGGCGGGACGTCCGCTCCATTCCTCCATCCACCGCGACGAATGACCGTTCAGCCGCGGCTGTACTATTCAGTGCATGCTGACCAATGCCTCTCGTTTGGACGTGCTGAATCGTTTGGGTCGAGCTATGGCTGATCCGACTCGTTCACGACTTGTCATGATCTTGTTGGAGCGGCCTGCGTACCCGGCTGAACTTGCTCGCGAGCTGGGTCTGACGCGATCGAATGTGTCTAACCACTTGGCGTGTCTACGCGACTGCGGGATCGTCGCGCCCGAACCTGAAGGCCGGCAGACGCTTTATGCCATCGCTGACCCACACCTGACTCGGGCGCTCAATGCGCTGCTCGAGGTCGCTTTGGCGGTCGATGAACACGCTCCCTGCATCGATTCGGCCTGCACCGTGGCTGAGTGCAGCAGCGGAGTGCCGGCATGATCTTGACCTCTGCGTTGCAGGCGATCGGCCTGTTCATCGCCACCAACATCGACGACGTCATTGTGCTTTCGCTGTTTTTCGCGCGGGGGGCTGGAAAACGCGGGACGACGACGCGGATCTTGGCTGGCCAGTACGTCGGGTTTGCGGGCATCCTGGCCGCAGCCGTACTCGTGTCGCTGGGTGCTGGGGCCTTTCTGCCCGAGGACGCCATCCCCTACTTTGGTCTGATCCCGCTGCTGCTGGGCCTGTGGGCTGGATGGCAAGCCTGGCGTGCTGACGGCGATGATGATGAAGGCAAGGTCGGCGGCAAGGCGGTGGCCGTTTGGACGGTTGCTGCGGTTACCTTCGCGAACGGCGGCGACAACATCGGGGTCTACGTTCCGGTCTTCCTCAGCGTCGGTACCGCTGCCACCGTGGCCTATTGCGTAGTCTTCTTGCTGCTGGTCGGAGCACTGGTCATGCTGGCCAAGTTCGTCGCCACCCGTCCCGGCATCGACGAGATCCTCGAACGCTGGGAACACGTACTCTTCCCACTCGTCCTGATCGGGCTCGGCCTCGTCATCCTCTATACCGGGGGAGCTTTTGGTCTCTGATCGAGCGACGCGACGCGCCCGTCGGTGGTGAGCTGGACCGAGCGAGGACGCTCGAGCACACCTGAGCGTTATGAACACGTTGTCGCACGTCGTTCGATCAGCCTTGGCGGTCGGCGGCGTAGGTCGCCCATTGGCCTTTCGCGGTGGTGGTGTGGCGGTTGATGGACCCGATTGTGAGACCGAGAACGCCAGCGAGCATGGCTGGCGGGATCTCTCGGACGAGTTGCTCGGCCGCTGCAATGCGGTGGCGGCGGGGCTGGATGCCGATGGCACGCATTCGAACAGCAAGCGCGTTGACCGAGAGTGGCTTGTCAGCATGGCCTCCGGTGAACAGCCAGCGAGTGGGCAGCTGCTCGACGGTACTGGCGCGTCTTCGGTGGGGCAGTTGCTGAATGGTCGCGGCGAACGGTTCGGGCAGTTCGAGGGCGTCATCGCCGAGTTTGAGACGCGTGCCGGCTGGGGTAACAATCACGTCCTCGGTCGTCAGCGTGACGATGCGCGCGAGTGGTTGGGCGTAGAGCACGATCAGTGCGCCGGCGATGCGATCGACGGGGTCGAGTTCATCGTCGCGGACCAGACGTTGGGCGATCTGCCAGCGCTCGTCGGCTTCGGCCGGTGCTTCGGGAGTTCCCTTGTAGGCCGGAGGCAGGCTGATGCTTCGAGGCAGATGCCCGCGGCGGCGAGCCCAGGTCAGGAACGGTCCGACCGTCCAGCGAGCGGCGCCGGGGCCTGCGAACCACATGTCGATGTCGTGCTGAGTGCAGTCGGGCAAGACGCGGCCATCATCCTCAAGGCCAGCGAGGAAATTGGCGGTTTGTCCGATCTTGCGGCGCGAGTTGATCACCGCTGTAGCGAGTCGTCTGTCGTCATTCAGCGCTCGCAAGCGCGGCAATACGGCCCAAGTTGCCCACCTGCTGGCCAGTCTGCGGTGCTCAGGCGCGAGTGGGGCGAGCAGGTCGGGGATCGCGTTCTCCAAGTGCCGCAGCGCACGCCCCGGGTCGGGCCCGAGGATGTCCGCGGCGATCAACAAGGAGCGCAGGTGCTCGATGGCCTTGCGTTGGGGCAGGTCGTCGAGGCTCTCGTGAGTCAGCTGTATGCGTCCGGTGTCGAGGTCGCGCAGCAGTTCTTCGGACCGGTTCAGCCACCGCCTCGCCGTCAATGGTTCGGCACGCACGATGACGTCCCGCAACAGATGCAACGGCCCGAATCGATCGGCAGGCAAGATGTGGTCGAGGCGGCGTCGCAGCGCACAACGATCACAGACCCGGACACCATTGATGCTGACCAGCGCGGTCCCGGTGGCTTCACAATCCGGGCAGCGGTTACGGGCCTTGTCACGACACCAACGGCAACGACGGTGAGCATCGAGCAGCCGATCGGTTTTGCCGCATTCACGGCAGTGGCCGCGTTCACGGCCGACGCCTTTGCTGCAACGCGAGCAGAGTCCGCGCCCCGACATCGGCGGGCGCTCACACAGCTCGCACGAAGGGGGCGTCACTTCTTGGGAGTAATCTCGGCGCGCCGCGGGGTGCGCGCCTTTGACGTCGCTGAGACCTTCGCCGGCTTGGCCCCGTTCGTGCCGGTCGCACGGGTCGCGGCGGTCTCGGCGACGGGCTCGATCAGGTCGTTGGGAGTAACGGCGAGGATGTCACACAACGCCACCAACATCCGTAGGCTCAACCGCTCCGGGGTGCCGGTCACCATCCGGTATATCTGGGCCTCTGATAGCTCGATGCCACGTTCGGTCAGCAGCGGACGCAGCTCAGTGGTGGCGTACATTCCTCGCTCGGCCATCAGCCTTCGCAGATGCCACGCGTATCCCAGTCGTGGTCTTGACGTTCGGGGCATCGTGATCCTCCTGGCGATCTCAGTCGACGTCTGGCTGAAAAGCTCGGTCCAGGGCGCGGCGCAGCGCCTTGTTCTTGTAGTCCGTACCGACGCTGGTGTAGATCGCGGTCGTCGACCCCCACGAGTGACCGAGCTGTTGCTGAACGAACAGGTGGTCGAAGCCATCTTCCAACAAATGCGAGGCATAGGAATGCCGCAGACAATGCGGACCCAGACTCCGGTCCAGGCCGATCGCATCGCGATATTCAGCGAACCGGTGCGAAAGCGCGTCCACGCTGACCCGAGCGCGCCGCTCGGTCGGCCACATAGCGGTGCCCGTGGCCGCGTAGAGCGGCCGGAGCTCCTCGACCCATTCGGCCACGGACTCAGCGGCCCAACCCATCGTGGTCAGCACCGTCCGACGCCGAGGTGGTCCGCCCTTGAGCGCTTTGCCGTAGCGGACCGACAGTGCCCCATAGCGGCCGAACTCGCCGGCAGCGGCGTTGGCCGACCAGTCCACGACCTCCAACATCGACGCCTCCCGGCGGCGCAGCCCCCATGCGTAAATGACCTTGAATACCGTCGCGTCGCGGAACGCCGCCAACCAGCCTTTACGCCCCGAGGCGCCTACTTGACTGACGCGAGCGTCGCAATAGTCGAAGAACGCCTGCAACTCGTCTCGCGACAACGGACGATTGCCCGGTCGACCCTCATACTCACCTCGGTGAACAACGGTGTTCCACTCGTGGAAGACCTGCACCGGATATTCACCAAAGTACCGGTCGCAGACCTCGTGCCACCGGTACCGGGCATCAGCGAGATACCCACAGAACAGCGAGGTCGCCATTTGATAGTTCCGGATCGTCGAATGCGCGATCCCCGTGCCCACCAAGCTCGCGGTCCACTCCTCGACATCAGCCGGTCCCCATCGCCACGGATAGTCGTTCGTGAACTCCACGAACCGTCGCACGATCTGCGACCGACGCTCGATCGTTCGGCCTGCGAGCATTCTGGAGCGCTGCTGCGTCTCCCAACCCGACAGCATCGCTTCCATCACCGTCTCCTCCGGAGCCAGCAACACCACGCCAGCGCCCAGCAGCCGCTCTGCCGAACCCCCAACCGCGGGCCCCGACGGCCACTTCTGCCCGACTTCCCCGAACCGACTCGACGACACCAGAAGACGATATCATTCATCAGATGCAAGACGCGTGCGGCGGTGCCGGTCTGTCTGTGCGTCAGAGCGCCAGGGAACTGCGCTCAAGCGCCGATCGCAGTGGTTCCGCGATGCCAAGGGGCGGGCTGGTTACGAGCCCCTGAATCGTGCATCGGATGCCATTCAGCATCCTTGTTCAACAACACGATGCTGATCTACCTGCAGCACTACGCAGCCTTCCAGTCCGGACGCGTCCCATCGTCGACCCCGACGTACGTCGCCGGGTTCAAGCAGTGGCAGACCTTGGGCCGACAGGTGATGAAGGGACAGTCCGGCTACGGGATCCTCGCTCCCGTCACCGCTCGGTTCGCCTCCCGCACCCCCAACAGTGCCGAGTCATGGCGGCGCCTGGGCCGCGGCGAACGACCCCAACCCGGCGAGACAACCCGCACCAAGCTGGTCGGGCTGCGGCCGGCGTACGTGTGGGACGTGACCCAGACCGACGGTGACCCGGTCCCCGAACCACCGGCACCCACCTTGCTGTCCGGGCAAGCACCATTGGGGCTCTGGGAGGGACTCGCCGCCCAAGTCGAAGCCCACGGGTTCACCCTCAAGCAGGTTCCCGACGCCGACGCGATCGGTGGCGCGAACGGCATCACCGACTTCTCCACCCACGAGGTCTGCGTCCGCAGCGACATGGACGAAGCAGCCCAGGTCAAGACACTCGCCCACGAACTCGGCCACGTCATGCTCCACTCCCCCGAAGCTCGCAGCGGCGACGAAACCGCCACTCGAGACGCGGTGCTGCACCGCGGCATCGCCGAAGTCGAAGCCGAGTCCGTAGCCCTGATGATCGGTGCTGCCCACGGCCTCGACACCAGCGCCTACACAATCCCGTATGTGTCGAGCTGGGCCAGCAGCGTTCCCGGCAGCGAACCGGTCGAGGTCATCCAGTCCACCGCCGAACGGGTCCGCACCACCGCCGTCCGCGTCCTCGACCAACTCGACACCGCACAGGTCGGCAATGGCGATCCCCCGGGGCTCGACCGCACCGCTACCGCTAGCCGAGCTGCGCCCGAGCGCCACCAGCAGCAGGTTGCCGAACCGCAGGTGGTCGGACTATGAGTCTCCTGAACCCGGCCACCGCCTACCGCCGCTCCACGTCGCGGCCACGGATCCCCGTCGTCCTGCCGCTGGTCCGTGTCACTGTTGACGACACCGGATCCTTGAGCGTCACCATCGATGACGAACCGCTCTCCGATGAAACCTCGGCGTTCACGCGCGGCGAACTCCGGCCACTCCTGGACCGCATCGCCAACGAACGCGGATCAGCGCTACGCGTCGAAATCCACGAACCCGACGGCAAGGTCTTCACCGACTTCCACACCCCGTCGCCGACCGCTGCGCCGAAGCCCACGTCGGAGCCGGTCAGCCACAAACGCAGTGCCCGCGACGAAAGGCCGATAGTGAGCGTGCGGGCAGGCGCTCTGACCGGAGGAGGCTTCCAACCCGGCGAGGAAGTCGTGGTCGCGATCGTGGTTCACCGTGCCACCAGCAACTCCGACGGCACGCTCGACCTGCACCTTCCAGTGGCGCTACTCGACCGGACCGCCGGAGACGTCGTGCTCGTCGGCGAACAGTCCGGGGCCACCAGACCGAACCAGGACGATGCCCAGACATCGGGACGTGAGGCCTCGTGAACACCGCTGGACGTCCGGTCGACGACACCCTCGTCAACCTCGCACTCATCGCCATCGGAGTCGCCAGCGCGGTTGCAGCGCTCCTGCGCGGCGCCGCAGCACTCACCGCTTGGGCGAGCCGAACTGAACAGCCCACCGCCGGCTGGGCTGCAGGTTTCCGAGTGCTCGGCGACCCCGCCGACCCAGGCAGCGTTCTCGGAGCCAACATCTCACCCTGGGTCTACTGGCCCGTCCTCTCCGTACTCGTCGCCGCTCTGCTCACGACCGGGTTCGTGGTCTGGCGAAAGGTCGACTCGCTACACCACAAGACCCAGCACGACCCGCGTCGACTGGTAGGTGTCGCGACCCGCACAGACGTCGCCACCGTGGCATCCAAGAAGGCGCTACTCGCACGGAGCAAGACCCTGCGACCCAGCCTCACCAACGCCCGAGCCAGCGACGTCGGCTACCTGCTCGGACGATCCCGCGGCATGGAGGTCTGGGCCTCGGTCGAGGACTCGATCCTGCTCCTCGGACCACCGCGCTCAGGCAAGGGCCTGCACGTCGTCATCAACGCCATCCTCGACGCCCCTGGCGCAGTCGTGACCACCGCAACCCGACCCGACAACATCGCCGCAACCATCACCGCCCGCCAGAAGGTCGGGCCCGTCGCAGTGTTCGACCCGCAACGGCTCGCCGCAGGACTTCCCTCCGGGCTGCGCTGGTCCCCCGTACGGGGATGCGAAGACCCACTAACCGCGATGATCCGCGCCACCGGCCTCGCCTCCGCCACCGGGCTGTCGGCCGGTGGCGTCGAATCCGGCGGCTTCTGGGAAGGCAAGACCCGCACTGCCCTGCAATCTCTGCTCCATGCTGCGGCGCTCGACCACCGCACCCCGGCCGAACTATTCGCCTGGACCCTGTCCCCATCATCGGCCAGCGACGCCGTCGCGATCCTCGCCTCCCACCCAAGCGCGGCGGCCGGCTGGGGCGAATCACTCGAATCGATGATCCACTCAGACGCCCGAACGCGGGACTCCATCTGGATGGGTGTCTCCCTCGCCCTGTCCTGCCTCGCCGATCCCCGCGTCCTCGACGCGGTCACCCCACGCCTCGGCGAGCATTTCGACCCCGTCGAGTTCCTCACCGGCAACGGCACCCTCTACCTACTCGCAACCGGAGCTGGCGCTGGCGCCTCCTGGTCCCTGGTTGTGGCATTCATCGAAGACCTCGTCGAAACCGCCCGCCGTCTCGCAGCCGCATCTGCCGGAGCCCGCCTCGACCCGCCCCTGCTGCTGGCGCTCGATGAGATCGGCAACCTGTCCCCGCTTCCGTCTCTGCCTGTTCTCATGGCCGAAGGTGGTGGCACCGGCATCACCACCATGCCCGTCCTCCAGTCCCTCTCCCAAGCACGCGACAAGTGGGGCGACCACGCAGCCGGAGCCATCTGGGACGCCTCCATCGCCAAGATCATTCTCGGCGGCACCTCCTCCGCCCGCGACCTTCAAGACCTCTCCGCCCTCATCGGCGAACGCGACGAGAAGACCGACACCATCTCCGTCGGCGACTATGGCTCCCGCTCCCTGCAACGCTCCACCCGCCGCGTAGCGGTTCTGCCACCCGAAGCGATCAGGACACTCCCGTTTGGTACTGCGCTGGTCCTCCTGAGAAGCTCGTCACCACTGGTGACCGATCTCCGGCCCTGGACCGATCGCAGTGATGCTTCACAGATGCGAGCGGATCGTGCGGCGACTGAGAGCGCGCTTGGTCAATGAATCGAGCGGGACGACAAGAACAATCCGACGGAGATCCCTCCAAAAGGCGCGAACCTCAATGGCGTTAGAACAGGACCAGTCGAGGCCGGAACTGGCAACCCCAGCGTGCTGGTGATTCCCTGCCGCGGAACGTTCACACAAAGAAGGTTGGCATCGAATCCTCGATGGTCGTAGTCAGGGCATCGACGACTGTCGTGGGCCAGCCGAAGTAGGACGTCGTGTAGGTCAGGGCGTTGTAAAACGCAGCGAGTGCTGCCCTCGCTTCGTTTTCGGCGGAGCCCAGATCGACCCGAAGATGGGCCACAGGGTGACCAGTCGCTGGGTCTGAAGTCCACTCCCGTCGCTGCCGTGCGGGGTAGAGAGTCGGATGAGTCATGTTGGACAGATACCCGTAGATGCCAGTCGCCGTTCGGCCGTCGATCGTTCCGCCGTAGATCTTGGTCAGTTCATACATCCACTCCACGGCAGCCTCCAGGTTGGGTAGGGACTGCCCGATCAACGTCCGAGGTGAGCCACCCAGGCTCGCAGGCGTCGTGCCGGGAAAGCGTTCGAGAATCTCCGCCTTGAGGGCTTTGTAGTACCTGTTGGCTGAGACGTAACTCGGGTGTGCCTTGTCGCGCATCCGGCCGGCATTCTTCTTCGCTTCTTCCGCGCTCACTAGTTCTTCCAGATAGGCGCGGGCAAGGCGGTTCTCGGGCGAGTCGTCAGTGTCTTCGCCCAGGACCCACACCGCAT
The DNA here is from genome assembly GCF_040012395.1 of Nocardioides sp. 31GB23. NCBI lineage: Bacteria > Bacillati > Actinomycetota > Actinomycetes > Propionibacteriales > Nocardioidaceae > Nocardioides > Nocardioides sp. 31GB23. Next base: position 29,388 of record NZ_JBDYKJ010000054.1, read on the forward strand.
GTGCGCAGTTCTCAATCGTTGAGCGGATGAGCGCTGGTGCTGAGAAGATGACCTCCCCACTCCCGTAGAGGCTCGCGAGTCCCCCGAGATGACCGCTTGCAGTAAGAAGGTAGGTCTGAACGACCTCAGCGACAAGCCGGTGCCCAGTCTCTCCTCGTGGCGTGGAGACTGCGAGGTCAGGTGATGGGAGCTCGGCCGCCGACTGTGCTGCTGGGGACTCCGGGGCAGGGTTCCAGTGAAAGCGGTCTGCCGAATCAAAGAAGGCATTGCGGCTGGCGACGAACAGGTCCGCGATCTCGCCCAGCCGATCGGCGAGGCCTTCGGGAGTGTGTTGCCAGTACGCCATGCAGGTCAGGTTAAGGGGCAGGGCTGGACGAAACAGGCGAGAGCTCCTCATGGTGAGGTCACCGGCTATGACGGTGGCCCGGACATCGCCTCCTACTGGTATGTGGGGGCCTTGTCGACTAGGAACCACTTTTCCTGCTTCGCCACCGCGAGCAGGGCATTCGATCGCGGCGCGCTCGCAGGAGCGGACGGACCGCGAGCAGGCCGACCTCCCGGCGCCGGCCAGCGTGCCGATCGGCGCGGTGATTGCGGGTCATCGGGATCCGGGGCTCCAACCGTGCCATCACGGGCATCGAGCAGCGCGCGCGCATCCTCGGACCTGGGCGTCGTCCGAACCCTCCGCGGCGCGAGGAACCCCCACGTGCCGAGTCGGAGCGCAGCCGACTGAACGACGGATCGGCGGACGGGAGGTAACGCATCCAGCATGGCTTCCCATTCGGTGAAGATGTTGCTGAGTACCTCGCCCGATGCCATCGCCCACAGGGCGAGCGTCCACTCCGCCTTCGAGAGGTCATCGGTGGTCTGGTTGAGTTGCTGTCGCCACCACTCAGTTGACTTCGCGTTGGCGCGACCTTGCGCAAGCATCGTTGCGGGGTGGCTGTTCGTGCCGAAGGCAGTCGGGCCGGATGTAGTGGTGTGGCCGGATCGGTGTGGTGCCGCGCCGCCGATGATCGCGATCTCCGAGGCTAGCCAGCAGCGTCCGGCCTCGTTGAACAGGAGCGTCGCGGCATTGGCCCAGGGGTAGGTGGTGCCCCGTTCGCCCGCCTTGAAGCGGCGTGCTGCAGCTGCTTTCGCGAACGGCGATCCGCTTCTGCGGAGTGCGGCGATGGCATCCGTCCGTCGACGGTTAGCTGTCTCCTCCTGGCCTGCAAAGCCGACGTGAGAGGTTGTCCTAAAGGCAGAGGGGGAGAAAGCCGCGGCGATCTGTGCTGGCTGCGACCGGATCGAGGTGACGCACGGGCACTCGCCGTCGAGAACTGCTTGCAGAAGAGCCTTCTCTAGAGCGCTGCCTTCCGGTGGGGCGACGCCGGTGTTGAGTAGCAGTTCAGCGCCGCCGTGGGTGAGATCGATGCTCGGGAAATCAAGAGTCAGGCCGGCCGCCACCTCGCATGCCGCACCGAGTTCGAGCCAGGAGCGTTCCGTCGCCGTCCCGACAGCCGTGGTGAGCTGCCCGGCCCACCACTTCCCGAAGGGAGTGCGCAGGGACATCAACTCGCGCAGCACACGCACCCGCTGGCGGTTCTCGGGGTCACCCGGCCTCGCCGCGATCGCCGCGGTCAGCCTCGCCCAGGTCGGGTTGCGATCGAACGACGAAGGTAGGTCTGGCAGTGGACGAATCTCCTTGCGCTCCAGAGCGCTGAGAAGGTGGTCGATGCCCGGATCGCTCAGCAGCAGGTCGATGATCGCGGTGGCTTCGCTCGGGCGACTTGTGAAGACTCCGTCAGTGAGCAGCGTCCAGATGGCGACATGGACATGCTTGCTGGGGTTCTCAGCGAGTTCCTCACGGATACCCGCGGTCAGGGCGTAAATCTCCTTACCGTGGGCGTTGCCGCTGTAAAACCGGGCGGTGTTCAGCCAGTACGGGCGACGCAACAGTTCGCGAAACACGATCGCACTATCGAAGTCGCGGTCGCCCTCTCCAGCGAACTTGTATAGGAACCGAGCGGCGAAGTACTCCCGAAGCGAGACCACTTCGAACTCGTAGACCCCTTCTTCCTTACTTGTGAGCGCCCAAAGGCGGTCGGTGGTTGCCTCAAAGAGCTCGTCGACAACAGACTCTGGCTTCTCGTAGGTTCGCTGGAAGTGGCGCATCGCCGCGTCCAGTTCCTGGCTCGTCATCCGACCGCCGAGCCCCCGCTCTTCGCTGCGAGACTGTAGGTACCAGCCGAGGAAGGGGATGATTTCCATCAAGTCGGTGCGATGCTTCTTCACCGACTGGGGATGCTTGTTGGCCTCACGAGCCAGCAACAGACTCATGTACGAGTCATAGAGTTCAGTGCGCTGCGTCGGCGTCGCCATACCCTGCTGGTGCAGCAGTTCGAGCAGGATCGTCAACTGCATCGGATTGCTGGACAACTCCCCGATGTACGGCTCGGCGCTCTTCTGCTTGAACGTCTTCCGGAGGGTTCGGCCATCTGCGGCCCGGATGCCATGCACCAGACACCACTTGTTGAGGTACTCGTTCCGCTGGCCGGTATCGAGAGGGGCCAGCATCAGCACCTCGAACCGGTCGGGCGACGGTTCCGGGAGCTCACCGGCGCTTGGCCGGGTGGTCACCACGATCTTTGGCGGCACGTGATACGACCGAGCTCGGCTCGTAAAGCTGTCGATGGCCCGAACCACCTTGGCCCGGATCGTCGGGCTGCCGACCTCATCGAGACCGTCGAGCACGATGAGGGAGGGCACGCGCTGAAGCAACGTCTGGACGTCCTCCGCAGTAACAGGCAAGCCACCGCTCGCGTGGCTCAACAGGTCCGCCAAGAAGCACTCGATCGTGCTTTGGGCGGCTGATCGGCTCTTGGTCCGTCTCGGGGTGGTCTCTGACGTCTCGAAGACATCGACACCTCTCGTCCAGACCGCGTAGTCGCTGAGATCGAAACGGATGGGGAATCGAGGTGTCTTGACGCGCGGGAGCGCCTCCTTCCGGTCAGTGCCCTGGACGAACGCAGCCCGATGGGCCTGGCACACGTACTGGCTCAACGTCGACTTTCCTTGCCCCGGTGCTCCCCGGATCAAGGTGAACGGTGTCTTGTCGCGCAGAAGGTAGGCGGCCGCGCCGCCGACGAACGGCTCAACCTGGTGATCGTTCTTGCTGGCAAGCGGGCCGCGGATACGCTCAGCGGTCACGTCAACGAACAGATCCGCGACGCGCTCCCTCTCAATGTCGACTTGGCTAAATTTGACGGTGTCGTCTTCATCCCACTGAGTAGCAGCGACCTTATGTAACAGCTCGCGGAGCCCACTGTCCCGATCGGCCTTGAACCGGCGGTCGATGAGGTAGCTGATCAGATCCCAACCGGCCAGCATGTCAGCGTGCGACCACTTGACCGCGTCGTCGGCATTGTCGACGAGCGAGTCAACTGTCTCCCTCCACATGCACTGCATCTCAACGCCATAGGTTTTGCTCAGGGCCTGAAGCTCCCGATCGAGCGCATCGAACGAGCCTCGTTTGCCGCCCGTGCTTGCAACATTGGTGACCAGGACGTACTGCTTCGCCCCTTCGGCGACGAGCGCCTTGATGTTCTTGTCTTCTGTCTTGATGGCGTTCGTTAACCATGAGACGGACTTTTTCTCGCTGCCGCTGACCGACCACTTGACTTGGTAGATCAAGCTTTCGTCATCCGACCTACGTATGCCGTCGCGTCCTCGGTCCGACTGGCGAACAGGTAGTGGTCGGTAGTCAGGAAATTGCGCGATAAGAAGTGCGTTGACCAAGAGCTGGAAGCCCTGGTCGCCCAGGCGCTCGAGCGTGTCAACTTTTCTGTGTAAGGCGGCCGATCTCTTTACTCTGAGTTGGGCTTACAGGTGGGGGTTGATGCGGT
>NZ_JBDYKJ010000055.1:0-33230 GCF_040012395.1 Nocardioides sp. 31GB23
CGCCCGCTCCACCCCCTCGCGCGCCCCCTGGGGGCCGGCGCATGAGCCGGGTCCTGGTCACCGGCTCGACCGGGTACGTCGGCTCCCGCCTGGTGCCGGTGCTGCTCGAGGCCGGGCACGAGGTGCTCGCCGCCACCCGTGACGAGGCGGCGCTCGACGACTACCCCTGGGGCGCCCAGGTCGAGGCGCGGCGCTTCGACATCACCGACGAGGACCTCGTCACGCAGGCGGTCGAGGGCGTCGACGCGGTCGTCTACCTGGTGCACTCGATGGCGTCGGGCGAGTTCGTGCGCAAGGACCGCGAGGCCGCCCAGCGGGTGGCGCGGGCCGCCGCGGCCGCGGGCGTCGGACGCGTCGTCTACCTCTCGGGCCTGATCCCGCCCGGCGAGCTCTCCGACCACCTGCGCTCGCGGGCCGAGGTCGAGCAGGTCTTCCTCGACGCCGAGGTGCCGGCCACGGTGCTGCGCGCGGCGATGATCGTCGGCTCGGGGTCGACCTCGTTCGAGCTGCTGCGCCGGCTCAGCGACCGGCTGCCGATCACCCCGGTGCCGAGCTGGATGCGCCGCAGGCTGCAGCCGGTCTCGGTCGAGGACGTGGTCACGGTGCTGGCCGCCGCCATCGAGGGCGAACCGCGCAACCGGGCCTACGACCTGGGCGCCGACGAGGTGCTGAGCTACCCCGACCTGCTGGGCCGCTACGCGAAGGTGGCCGGGCTGCGCCGCTGGCGCCCGATGGTGCCCGGCGTGCCGATGTGGATGGTCGGTAGGGTCAGCGCGCTGCTGACCGGGATGCCCCGCGGCACCGTGGTCGCGCTCGCCGAGAGCCTGTCGCACGACATGGTCTGCGGCGAGGACGACGTGCGCCGCGACCTGGTGCCCGGCCACGAGTTCCTCGACCTCGACGAGGCCATCGCGCGCTCGTTGGGCACCAGCGGCGGCACCACGCGGGTCGGCGACGTGCAGGCGGCCGCGCCCACCGACCCCGCCTGACCCCCGGCTGACCCCGCTGTCCGGCCGGTCCGAACCGGCCGGGTCGTGCTCAGAGGTGGTCGGGGACGATGAGCGCGTCGGGGTCCTGGCGCGGGGGCACGGCGGCCAGCGCGGCCTTGACCAGCGCGATCCGGGTGCGCACCAGCACCGTGCGCTGCAGCCGGCCGACGTCGTCGCCGACCCCGGCCTCGACCGTCTCGCGCACCTGCTCGTCGGTGAACGTGGGCCGGGTGCCGGGCTCGACCTCGACGTCGGGCAGCGCGACGAGCACCGGCAGCACCTGGTCGCCCAGCGCGTCGAGCACCTGGAAGCGCTCCCAGCGGGTCATCTGCTCCCACACCTCGTCGACGTCGAGCTTCTGCTTGCGCACGTCCTTGCGCGTGGCCAGCACGGACTTGGCCGCACCCGCCATCGCCTGGGTCATCTCGTTCTCGGTGAAGCGCACACCCCCATCATGGCTGCTGCGCCTGTGGAGGACCACGACGGGCGTCGGTGCGACCGGGTAGGAAGGACCCCGCGCAGCACCCCCGACCCGCACCGAGCACCCGACGAGAGGACGAAGTCCCGTGAGCCCCACCTCCGCGCCCCGCGACCGGCACCGCTCGACGGTGTACGACGCCGAGGACGCCGTGGGCCGGGTCCTCGAGCGGGGCGGCACGATCGAGCACTACGGCTCGACGCTGGTGCTGCCGGGGCTGCGCAAGTTCGGCGACGTGGCCGACGTGCCGGCCTACCTGAGGCGCGTCCTGGCCCATCCGCCGGTGGCGGCGCTGCCGCGCGCCGGCGTCCCCGTGGCGGTGCGCGAGCGCCGCGGCGCCCGGGCCGCGCACTACGAGCCGGCGGGGGCCGCCGGGCCCACGATCGCGGTGCCGCCGTACGCCGCCGGCGGGGGCTGGGCGTTGAGCGAGACCACGGTGCTGCACGAGCTGGCCCACCACCTGGGCCCCGACCTGCCTGCCCACGGGCCGGTGTTCCTGGCCCACCTGCTGCACCTCTTCGAGCACGTCATCGGCCCCGAGGCCGCCCACCTGCTGCGCGTGGCCCTGGCCGAGCGCGGCGTGACGACAGGAGCACCCCTGTGAGCACCTTCATCGACAAGCTGGCCAAGGTGCTGGCCCAGGCCGAGGCCGCCTCCACCCCCGAGGAGGCCGACGCGTTCCTGGCCAAGGCGCAGTACCTCTCGACCCGTTGGTCGATCGACCTGGCCACCGCGCGCCAGCACACCGCGCGCCAGGAGCAGCGCGCCGAGCCGGTGCAGCGCACGATCACCATCGGCGAGGCCCGGGCGATGGGCAACTCGCGCCTGGTCGCGCTCTTCCTGGCCTGTGCGCTGCCCAACGACGTGCGCGCCGACGTGGCGCGCAACTCCACCACCGTCTACGCCTACGGCTTCCCCAGCGACCTCGAGGTCGTCGAGGCGCTCTACGTGCACCTGGCGCTGCAGATGGTCCACGACGCCGGTGTCTTCCTGGCCAGCGACGCCCACCTGGTCGGCGGGGCGGTCTGGAACCCGCGCACCCGCAGCTTCGCCCCGCCCAGCAAGAAGACGGCCCGGCTGGCGTTCTACGAGGCCTTCGTCGAGCAGATCGCCACGCGGCTGTGGGCGGCCCGGCGCGACGCCGAGGCGCGCGCGGAGCGCGAGCGGCTCGAGCGCGAGGAGCCCGACACCGGCGCGTCGACCGCACTGGTGCTGGCCCAGAAGGAGGCCGAGGTCGCCGACTACTACACCCGCACCTCCACCGCCCGGGGCTCCTGGCAGGCCGGGCGGCGCCGCACCGGGCTCGACGGCGGGGTCGCGGCGTGGGAGGCGGGGGCGCGCTCCGGCGCCGAGGCCCGGCTCAGCGCCGCCCAGCGACTGCCTGGCGGGCGCACCCAGATCGCGTGAGAACCTGGGGCCGATGACTCCCACCGACTCCTCACCGACCCCGCAGCCCTCGGGCCGCACCTGCCTGGTGCTCGACGCCGGCGGTGCCCGCTCGGCGTACCAGGTGGGCGCGCTGGGGGTGCTGCTGCCCGCGCTCGAGGCCGACGGCCACCGCCCGACGCTGCTGGTCGGCACCAGCGCCGGGGCGCTGCTCAGCGCCGCCCTGACCTCCACGGCGCACCTCGACCCGGAGGAGCAGGCGGAGCGACTGCACGACGTGCTGGCCCAGGCCACCAAGAAGAAGGTGATGCAGCCGCTGTGGCGCCAGGCGCCGGTGGTGCTGGCCCGCTACGCCTCCGAGACCCTGGGCCTGACCGGTTTCCGGCTGCGTGGCCTCTTCGGCACCGGGCCGCTCGCCGCGACCCTGCAGCGCGCCATCGACTGGGAAGCGCTGCACGACAACCTCGACGCGGGCCGGGTGGAGGCGCTGGCGCTGACCGCCACGGCGGTGCGCACCGGGCGGGTCACGCTCTTCACCGAGGCCACCGCGGCGTACGGCGACCTGCCGGCGCCGCTGGCCCAGCACCACCGCGCCTACGTGCGCGCCCGCATCGGGGTCGAGCACCTGATGGCCTCCTCGGCCATCCCCGCGCTGTTCCCCTCGGTGCAGGTCGACGAGCCGGCCGAGGCCGCCGGCTGGTACGTCGACGGGGCGACCCGGCGCCGGGTGCCGATCGCGCCCGCGGTCGAGCTCGGCGCCGATCGCCTGGTGGTCGTCGGCACCGGCGCCATCCGTCCCGCGGAGGCCGACGCCGAGCGCGACCGGCAGCCCGTCGACCTCGGCGACGGCGGCGCGACCCTGCTGGGGGCGGTGATGGACGACCCGCTGCGCCACGACCTGCGCCGCCTCGCCGACACCAACGTGCTGGCCGCCGACGCCGACCTCGCGCCGCACCTCGACCGGCACCGCCGCGAGCGCGGCCGGCCGCCGCAGCGGGTGCTGCCCTACGCCGCCGTGGCCCCCGAGCACGGCGAGGAGCTGGCCCAGCTGGCGATGGACGTCTTCCGCAGCAACCACGGCACCCTGCGCCGCACCCTCGGCGACCCCGACCTGCAGGTCATGCACCGGCTGATGGGCAGCGACAGCCCGCTGCAGGGCGAGCTGCTGTCCTACCTGATGTTCGACCCCGACTTCTTCGACGAGGCCGCCGCGCTGGGCCGCCGTGACGCGCAGCGCTGGCTCGAGGCCAACGACGGGCTGTGGCGCACCGGCCACCTCGACCCGCCCAGCGGCGCCCGCACCTGACCGCGAGCCGGCGCCAGTTCCGCGCGAGCCCGCGCCAGTTCCGGTGCAGATGAGGGTTCAGGCCGGGTCGGCGCGAAGTTCAGGCCGGGTCGGGGTGAAGTTCAGGCCGGGTCAGCGTGAGATCTGGGCCGGGTCAGCGGTGCGGGAGGACGACGGTGGCGCCGCCCGCGCCGGCGCCGGGCTCGCCCAGCGCGGCCAGGCGGCGGGCGCCCTCCTCGAGCCCCACCCGGTCGCGCAGCAGCAGGTCGGGGCGCAGGGTGCCGTCGGCGACCAGGTCGAGGAGGCCGGGGTAGCCGGTGGCCGACAGGCCGTGGCTGCCCAGCACCTGCAGCTCGCGGGCGACCACCAGCCCGAGCGGCGCTCCGGCGTCGGCGTCGGCCCCACCGAGCAGGCCGACCTGCACGTGGCGCCCCCGCGGGCGCAGGCAGAGCAGCGAGGCGCCGGCCACCGCGGCGGCCCCGAAGGCGTCGAGCGAGACGTCGGCGCCACCGCCGGTCAGGTCGAGCAGCGTGTCGACGACCGGCGCGGCGTCCGGGTCGACGGGGGTGGCCCCGAGCCGCGCGGCCAGGTCGCGCGAGGCCGGTGCCGGGTCGACGGCGTACACCTCGGCCCCCAGCGCCCGCGCCACCATCACCGCGGCGAGCCCGACGCCGCCGCAGCCGTGCACCACCACCCGCTCGCCGGCGCGCACGGCCCCGACCTGGGCCACCGCGCGGTACGCCGTCGCGACGCGGCAGCCGAGGCCGGCGGCGACGTCGTCGGGCACCTCGTCGGGCAGCCGCACGAGGTTGGTGTCGGCGCGCGGCAGCGCGACCAGCTCGGCGAAGGAGCCCCAGCCGGTGAAGCCGGGCTGCTCCTGCCGCTCGCAGACCTGCTGGTCACCGCGGCGGCAGGTCGCGCACGTGCCGCAGGCCAGCACGAACGGCGTGGTGACCCGGTCGCCGACCCGCACCGAGGAGGCCGCCGCACCGACCTCGACCACCGTGCCGGCCAGCTCGTGGCCCGGCACGTGCGGCAGCCGCACGCCGTCGTCGTGGCCCTGCCAGGCGTGCCAGTCGCTGCGGCACAGCCCGGTCGCCCCGACCCGCACCACGACCCCGTCGCGGGGGCAGGGCGGGTCGGGCAGCTCGGCGACCGTCAGCGGTCCGCCGAAGGTCTCCATCAGCACGGCTCTCACGGCGCGGAGCCTACGGTCCGCCCGGGCCGGACGCGCCGAGCCCTCAGGAGGCGTCGAGCGCGGCCAGCTCGTCGGGGGTCAGCTCGATCTCGGCCGCGGCGGCCGAGTCGGTGATCGACTGCGGCCGCTTGGCGCCGGGGATCGGGATGACCACGGGCGACTGGGCCAGCTCCCAGGCGAGCGCGACCTGCTGCGCGCTGACCCCGCGGTCCTCGGCGACGCGGGCGAAGGCGGGGTGCTTCTCGGCGAGCTCCTTGGCGTCGGACAGCCCGCCCAGCGGGCTCCAGGGCAGGAAGGCCAGGCCGAGCTCCTCGCACACGTCGATCTCGGGCTGGCTGGAGCGGAAGGCGGGCGAGAACTGGTTCTGCACGCTGACCAGCGCGTCACCGAGCACCGAGTGGGCGAGCCGGATCTGGGCCGGGTCGGCGTTGGAGAGCCCGATGCGCGCGACCTTGCCGGACTCGAAGATCTCCCGGAGCGTGCCCACGACGTCCTCGTAGGCCACGTCGGGATCGGGACGGTGGTGCTGCCACAGCGCGATCTGCTCGACCCCGAGCCGCTCGAGGCTCGCGTCGACGGCCGAGCGCAGGTGGCCGGCCGAGCTGTCCAGCGCCCAGGCGCCCCCGCCGGCGCGCACGTGACCGCCCTTGGTGGCCAGCAGCACCTGGTCACGCACCCCCAGCTCGTCGAGCAGGCCCGCGACCAGGCGCTCGTTGGCACCCTGCGCGTCGGCGCCGAGCTCGTCACCGGGGCCGTAGGCGTCGGCGGTGTCGAAGAGCGTCACGCCCGCGGCGAGGGCCGCGCGCATCGTGTCGAGCAGCTGCTCGCGCGGCTGCGCCCCGGACTGGTCGAAGGTCATCAGGCCCAGCCCGATGGCGCCGACCTGGACGCGCCCGACGGTGTCGTTGCCGATCTCTCGTGTCTGCATGTCCCCTGTCTACCCGCCCGGCCCCACCCGCAACCCGCGCAGGCCCCCGGTCACCCCTGGGGGTGTCGAACGCCCCCACGACGGCTGGTGCAGTAGAGGCACCGAACGACGCGGGCCCCGACGGCCCCACCCCCAGGAGGACATCGTGAGCACCGACCTGACCGGCAAGCGCGTGGCATTCATCGTCGCCCAGTCGGGCGTCGAGCAGCCCGAGCTCACCCAGCCCTGGCAGGCGATCGAGGACGCGGGCGCCGAGGCCGTGCTGATCGCCCCCGAGACCGGCAAGGTGCAGGCCTTCGAGAGCGACGTCAACGAGGCCGGCACCTTCGAGGCGACCCTGAGCCTGGCCGACGCCGACCCGGCGACCTTCGATGCCGTGGTGCTGCCCGGCGGCACCACCAACGCCGACCAGCTGCGCGTCGAGGAGGACGCCGTGGCCTTCATGCGCGAGATCGTCGACGCCGGCAAGCCGGTCGCCTCGATCTGCCACGGCCCCTGGACCCTCGTGGAGACCGGCCGGCTCGAGGGCAAGACCCTGACAAGCTTCCCGAGCCTGCAGACCGACATCCGCAACGCCGGCGCGACCTGGGTCGACGAGGAGTCCTTCACCTGCCAGCACAACGGGTGGACCCTGGTCACCAGCCGCAACCCCGGCGACCTCGACGCGTTCTGCGAGGCGGCTATCGCCGCCTTCGCCTGAGGGACCACCCGGCTGCGGGACGACCGGTCACTCGTGCACCACCGACCGGTCAGTCCCGCACCACCGAGCGGTCAGCCGATCAGGATGCCGGCGATCGCGGCGCTCATCAGGTTGGCCAGCGTGGCCGCGAGGATCGCCCGGAGCCCGAGCGAGGCGATGTCGGGACGACGCTCGGGGGCGATGCCCCCCAGCCCGCCGAGCAGGATGCCCAGCGAGCCCAGGTTGGCGAAGCCGGTGAGCGCGAAGGTCACGATGGCGGCGGTCTTGTCGCTGAAGCCCCCGATCACCTCGCCGAGGTTGGCGAAGGCGACGAACTCGTTGACCACCACCTTCTGGCCCACGAAGCTGCCGGCCTCGACCGCCTCGCCCCACGGCACCCCGATGGCCGACATCAGCGGGGCGAAGACGTAGCCGAGGATCTCCTCGATCGTCAGGTCGCCGGCGCCGAACCAGGCGCCGACACCGCCGACGACCAGGTTGACCAGCGCGATCAGGGAGATGAAGGCCAGCAGCATCGCGCCGATGGTCGCGGCCAGCCGGAGCCCGTCGGCCGCGCCGTTGGCGGCGGCGTCGATGACGTTGCGCGCCCGCATCCCGTCGTCGGCCGGCCCCTTGCTCTCGGCGGCCTCCTGCTCGGCGCGCAGCATCTCGTCGGCGCTCGCCCAGTCGTCGCCCGAGCCGGCGACCGACGACCCCTCGTCACCCGCGCCCGCCTCGTCGCCGTCGACGACGCGCTCCTCCGGCAGGATGATCTTGGCCATCAGCAGCGCCCCCGGCGCGGCCATGAAGCTGGCCGCGATCAGGTAGTCGAGCCGCGCCCCGAGCAGCGAGTAGCCCACGAGCACCGACCCGGCGACGGTCGAGAGCCCGCCGACCATCACGGCGAAGAGGCCCGAGCGCGACAGGCCGGCGACGTAGGGCCGGATCACCAGCGGCGCCTCGGTCTGGCCGACGAAGATGTTGGCCGCGGCGTTGGTCGACTCGGCCTTCTCGGTGCCGAGCAGCCAGCCCAGGCCGCCGCCGAGCACCCGCACGACCCGCTGCAGGATGCCGAGGTGGTAGAGCACCGCGGTCAGCGCGGCGAAGAAGACGATGACCGGCAACACCTGGAAGGCGAAGACCTGCCCCTCCTCGGGCAGCACCGGGCCGAAGAGGAAGCCGATGCCCTCGCGGGAGGAGTCGATGACCGACTGCACCGCCTTCGAGGCGGCCTCGAGAGCGCGCTGGCCCACCGACCAGTAGAGGACCACGACGCCGAAGACGATCTGCAGCCCGAGCGCTCCCAGGACCGTGCGCGGCCGGATCGCCCGCCGGTCGCTGGAGACCAGGAAGGCGATCGCCAGCAGCACCAGCATGCCGCCGGCACCCCAGAGGACGTCGATCATCACTTCACCTCTCGCACCCGTGGGTCGTCGACCGGCCGGCCGACGCGTGGGTCATGCTGGCACGCGATCCCACCGAGCCGCAGGAGGCACCGCATGAGCCTGGTCCGAGACGTCCTGGCCAGCGCCCAGCGCCTGCCGCTGGGCGTGCAGGCGTGGGTGTTCATGGTGCTGATGCCGGTCAACCTGGCGGCGCTGGTCGCGCTGGGCCAGCCCCTCGGCCCGCTGGTGGCCGCGCTGGCGGTGGGCGCGCTGGCGCTCAACGGCGTCGTGATGGTCCTCGACCGCGGCTTCTCGCTGGCGATGGCGCTGCCCCACGTCGCGCTGTGGGTGCCGCTGCTCGGCCTGGTCGCCTACCTGCTGCTGGGGCGCGACGACGTCGGCGGCGTCTACGCGGCGTACCTCGTGGTGCTGCTGGTCGTCGACGCGGTCTCGCTGTGGTTCGACGTGCCCGACGCCAAGCGCTGGCTCGACGGGCAGCGCGACACCTTCTGACCCCCACGGCCCCGGCCCCGGCCAACCACCCCGAGCCCGTACGCCGCTCAGTCGCGCGCCGCGACCAGATGGCAGGCGCTGACGTGCTCGTCGACCGCGGGCAGCACCGGCAGCGCGGTGCCGCGGCACGCCTCGGCGACCCCGGCGGCCGCGGCGCTGCCGTCGGCCAGCGCGGGGCAGCGCGGGTGGAACCGGCAGCCGTCGGGGATGCGGGTGGGGTCGGGCACCTCGCCGGTGAGCACGACCTGCTCGCGGCGCTGCGACTCGGGCACCACCGACAGCAGCGCCCGCGTGTAGGGGTGCTGCGGGTCGCCGAGCACCTGCTCGGTGGGCCCCGACTCGACGACCCGGCCCAGGTACATGACCGCGGTGCGGTCGGCGATGTTCCAGGCCAGGCCCAGGTCGTGGGTGACCACCAGGACCCCGAGGCCGCGCTCCTCGCGCAGCCGCAGCAGCAGCGCGAGCAGCTCGCCGCGCACGGAGGCGTCGAGCGAGGAGACCGGCTCGTCGGCCACCAGCAGCCGCGGCTCGAGGGCCAGCGCGCCGGCGATCAGCACCCGTTGGCGCTGCCCGCCCGACAGCTCGTGCGGGTAGCGCAGGTAGAACCGCTCGGGTGGTCGCAGCCCGGCGGCCGCGAGAGCCGCGCCCACGCGCTGCTCCTCGCTCGGCCCGCCGCCGCGGCCACCGGCCAGCCCGTGCAGGCGCAGCCCCTCGGCCACCGACTCGTAGACGGTGTGGCGCGGGTTGAGCGCCCCCGCGGGGTCCTGCAGCACCATCTGCACCTGCCGGCGCACCGCCTTCAGGGCGCGCGCACCACGCCCGAGCGGCACGCCGTCGAGGCGGACCTCGCCGGCCGTGGGGGCCTGCAGGCCCACCAGGGTGCGGGCCAGCGTGGTCTTGCCCGAGCCCGACTCCCCCACCAGGGCGACGATGTCGCCCGAGCGCACGGTCAGGTCGGCGCCGTCGAGCGCGGTCGCGACCGCGCCGCCGCGGGTGCCGAACTCCACGCGCACCCCGCGCGCCTCGAGGGTGCGCGTGCCGAGCGCGGCCGGGCCGGGCGTCGTCTCGATGCTCATGGCTCCCCGATCCTCCAGCAGGCCGCGGTGCGCCCGGGCAGGTGCTCCTCCAACGGCGGTTCCTCGCTGCGGCAGCGCTCCACGGCCCGCGCGCACCGGGGCGCGAACGAGCAGCCGGCGACCGACTCGCGGGGGTCGGGCGGGTCGCCCGGCAGCCCTGCCGGGGCGTAGCGCGAGGCCGGGTCGCCGACCCGCGGGAAGGCCGCCGACAGCGCGGCGGCGTAGGGGTGCAGTGCGCGGCCGAAGACCTCGTCGGCGAGCCCCTGCTCGACCACGCGGCCGGCGTACATGACGGCGATCCGGTCGCAGACGTCGGCGAGGACCGACAGGTCGTGGCTGATCACCACCATGCCGACGCCCAGGTCGCGCACCAGCCCCGAGAGCAGGTCGAGCACCTGCGCCTGCACCATCACGTCGAGGGCGGTCGTCGGCTCGTCGGCCACCACGAGGTCGGGCCGGCAGGCCAGCGCCATCGCGATCATCACCCGTTGGCGCTGCCCGCCCGAGAGCTGGTGCGGGTACGCCGCCGCCCTCGCGGCCGGCAGCCCCACCTGCTCGAGCAGGTCCGTGACGCGCGCGTCGACCTCGTCGTCGCCGACCTCGGGCTCGTGCACCCTGATCGGCTCGCCGATCTGCACGCCCACCCGGCGCACCGGGTTGAGCGAGTGCAGCGCCCCCTGGAAGACGATCGAGGCACCCGCCCAGCGCACCGCCCGCAGGTCGCCCCAGCGCATGGTCAGCACGTCGGCGCCGTCGAAGAGCACCGCGCCGGTGACGTCGGCGCTGGCCGGCTGCAGCCGCAGCACGGTGCTGGCCAGCGTGGACTTGCCGCAGCCGGACTCGCCGGCGATGCCGAGCACCTCGCCGCGCCCGACGCGCAGGTCGATGCCGCGCACCGCGCTCAGCGGGCCCTCGTCGGTGCGGTAGGTGACGTGCAGGTCGCGCACGTGCAGCAGGTCGCTCATCGGCGCTCCCGCAGCCGGGGGTCGAGCACGGACTCCAGCGCCTGGCCGACCAGGGTGAAGGAGAGCACCACCAGCACCACGCACACGCCGGGCGGCACGATGAACCACCACGAGCCGGTGGTGATGGCGCCGACCCGGAAGGCGTCCTCGAGCATCGAGCCCCACGAGACCCGGGTGGGGTCGCCGAGCCCGAGGAAGCTGAGCGTGGTCTCGGCCAGGATCGCCACCGCCACGGTCAGGGTGGTGTTGGCGAAGACCAGCGGCGCCACGTTGGGCAGCACGTGGCGGCGCAGCAGGTGCAGGTGGCCGGCGCCGAGGCCGCGGGCCCGCTCGAGGTAGGCGCGCTCCTTGATCGAGAGGGTCTGGCTGCGGATCAGCAGGGCGGTGCTGGTCCACGACGTCACACCGATCACCAGCGCGATGTTGAGCAGCGAGCGCCCGAGCACGCTGGCCAGCACGATCGCCAGCGGCAGGAACGGGATCACCAGGAACCACTCGGTCAGCCGGAAGAGCAGCGCCCCGGGCCAGCCGCCGAAGTAGCCGGACAGCAGGCCCACCAGGGTGCCGATCACCATCGAGATGACGGTGGCCATCAGCCCGACCAGCAGGCTGACCCGCGCTCCCCAGATCAGCAGCGTCAGCACGGAGCGGCCGTTGTCGTCGGTGCCGAGCAGGTACGCCGTCGAGGGCGGCTGCAGGACCCCGCCCTGGGCGCGGGTCACCGAGAGGCCCTCGGCGTCGGCGATGACGGGCGCCAGCAGGGCCAGCAGCACGAAGCCGGTGAGCACGACCAGGCCGGCGACCCCGGAGCGGTGCCGGCGGAACTCGCGCCACCCCCGCCACCAGGCGTCGTGGCGGCGCCGGCGGGCCAGCTGCGCTGCGCTGGTGTCCGCGGCGGGGCTGGCGGGGGCGCTCACGTGCGCACCCGCGGGTCGAGGACGCCGTAGAGCAGGTTGGCCAGCAGGTTGGCCAGGATCACGCCGACCGAGGCGACCAGGAAGGCGCCCTGCAGCACCCAGTAGTCGGGGATCTCGAGGGCCTCGGTGGCCAGCAGCCCCAGCCCGGGGATGGAGAAGACCGTCTCGACGGTGATGGCGCCGGCGACCACGAAGCCGAAGTTGAGGGCGATGACGGTGGTGGCGGGCAGCAGCGCGTTGGGCACCGCGTGCCGGTTGCGCACCGCCTGGTCGCGCAGGCCCTTGGCCCGCGCGGTGGTCAGGTAGTCGGAGCCGAGCTCGTCGAGCAGCGAGCTGCGCATGACCAGGGCGTAGTCGGCCAGGTAGGCCAGGGTCAGGGTGAGCACCGGCAGCGTCAGGTGGCGCGCCACGTCGAGCACGCCGCCCGGCGACCACGGGTCGACGTCGACGGAGTGCAGCCCGCCGGTGGGGAACAGCCCGGGCACCGGCCCGAAGCCGACGGCGAGGGTGGCGATCAGCAGCAGGCCCAGCCACCACTCGGGCATCGAGTAGAGGGTGAGCGAGGCGCCGGTGGACAGGCGGTCGAAGCGCTGGCCCCGGGCCCAGGCGCTGCGCACCCCGAGCCACATCCCGACCAGCGCGGCCAGCAGCGTCGAGGTGCCGACCAGCAGCAGGGTCGGCCCGATCCGGTCGACCAGCAGGTCGGCGACCGGCACCCGGTAGCGCAGCGAGATCCCCAGGTCGCCGCTGAGCGTGTTGCCCAGGTAGGTCAGGAACTGCTGGGGCAGCGGCTCGTCGAGCCCGTACGCGGCGTTGAACTGCTCGAGCTGCTCGGGCGAGCTGAAGCGGCCCCGGCCCAGGGTGCGGGCGGGGTCGCCGGGCAGCACCCGGAAGAGGAAGAAGTTCACGACCAGCACGAAGGCGAGGCTGCCCAGGGAGCCCAGCACCTTGCCGCCCGCGTAGCGCCCGTAGCCGCCCCGGGACCGGCGGGCCCGGGGCGGGGCCGCGAGCGCCCCCTCGGGCCCGGCCGCGCTGGCCGCGAGGGTCACTCGCGGTCCTCGGCGGTCCCGCGGCGGCGTACGACGAGGACGGCGACGCCGGCGACCAGCAGCACGACCAGGCCGCCCGCCCCGACCAGCAGCCCGGCGCCCGGGCCCTCCTCGTCACCGGCGGCCGCGGCCTCGGTCGCGCTGGTGGCGCCGTCGCAGTCGCCGGCCTCGGCGGCGGGCCGGATCGAGCGGTAGGTGTGGGTGCCCTGCTGGAAGATCCACTGCCCGGTCTCGGCCGGCTGCTGGAGCAGGCAGGCGAAGCGGTCGCTGCGCACCGCCTGGCCGGTGGTGTTGTAGGCCGTGACCAGGTAGGGCGCGTCGCGGAAGAGGGTCTCCTGCATCGCCTTGACCTGCTCGGCGCGCACCTCGGGGTCGAGCTCGGAGCCCTGGGCCTCGAAGAGCGCGTCGTACTCGTCGTCGCAGTACCAGGAGTCCGACCAGTTGCCCCGCTGGTCGCAGGTCATGTAGCTGAGCATCGAGGTCGGGTCGGCGTCGACGAACCAGCCCCACTCGAAGGCGTCGAACTCTCCGGCCAGGATGATGTCGGTGAGCTTGGAGGACTCCACGGTGGTCACCTCCGACTCGATGCCCAGGTCGGCCAGCCACTCCTTGAAGTAGGCCATCACCTTGGTGGAGGTGGCGGAGTCGGAGCGCGCGAACAGGCGCAGGGTGCCGAGCGGGGAGCCGTCGGGCAGGGTGCGCAGGCCGTCGGCGCCGACGGTGTAGCCCGCCTCGTCGAGCAGCGCGGCGGCGCGCTCGGGGTCGTGGGCCAGGTCCTCGGCCGGCGGCTCCCAGTGGAACGTGGCGTAGCCCGGCGGCACGATCGTCGAGCCCGGCCTGCCGGCGCCCTGGTAGACGGTGTCGACCAGCTGCTGGCGATCGAGCGCGAGCCCCACGGCGAAGCGGAACTCGGGGTCGAGCACGGCGGGGTTGGGGTCGCCGATCGGCTCGCCGGTCTCGAGGTCGACCGAGCCGGCGTTGAAGGAGATCTCGTCGAAGCCGGGGGTGTCGGCGTTCTGGGCCAGCACCCCGTCGCGGCCCTCGAGGGAGTCGACCTGCAGCGCCGAGATGCCCTCGACGAAGTCGACCTCGCCCTTGACCAGCGCCTGCACGGCGGGGTCCTCGCTCTTGAAGACCCGGAAGACGACCTCGTCGACGTGCGGGGCGCCGTTCCAGTAGTCCGGGTTGGCCTCGAAGCGGTACGTCGAGCCGCCCGCGGTGCCCTCGACCAGCCGGAACGGCCCCGAGCCGACGACCGGCGCGCCGTCGGTCGGCTCGGCCGCGAACGACTTCATCGCCTCGCCGCTCACCTCCGACCACACGTGCTGGGGCACGATCGGGATCGGCACCATCGGCAGCACGCTGTTGGGCCGCGACAGGCTCATCACCAGCGTCGTGTCGTCGGGGGCCTCGACCTCGGTGACGCCGGCCAGCCACGACTTCCAGGTGGCCGACTCGGGACCCTTGCCCAGCACCCGCGAGTAGGTGAAGGCGAGGTCGTCGGCGGTCAGCGGCTCGCCGTCCGACCAGGTGACGTCGTCGCGGATGGTGAAGCGCCACTCGAGACCGTCGTCGCTGCTCTCCCAGTCGGTGGCCAGTGACGGCTGCAGGGACAGGTCCTCGGTCGAGAAGTCGACGAGGTAGTCGTAGGTCAGCGCCCACATCTCGTAGGACTCGACCTCGATGCCCAGGAAGGGGTTGAAGCTGTCGACCTCGTTGAGCAGCGCGACGGTGAAGCGCGCCGGGTCGCCCTCGCCCGCCGCCGCGGCGCCGCCGGACAGCCCGCCCAGCATGCCGACCGGGAGCAGGCAGCCGGCCAGCAGCCCGGCCAGCAGCCCGGCCAGCAGGCGGCCCGGCCGGACCACTGCCGCGCGCCGCCGCTTCGTCGTACGTTGACGCCCGTGAAGCCACCCGCGCCCCCGGTCGCCGCCCGCCGACCGCACACCCACCGCGAGCACGGGCTCGTGCGGCACGACCCCTACGCCTGGCTGCACGACGTGACCTCGCCGGAGGTGCTGGCGCACCTTGCTGCCGAGCGGGCCTACTACGACGCTGCCTCTGCGCATCTGCACTCCCAGGTGGTGGGGCTGGCCTCCGAGATGGTGTCCCGGGTGCCGACGGACGAGCGGTCGCCGTCGTGGGAACGCTCGAGGTTTTCCTACTACACCGAGCACTCCGCCGGTAGTGAGTACGCGGTTATTCGCCGAAGAATTCGCAGCGATAAGTCACATGGTGAGACGAAATCCGTCGCAGATCAAGATTTTACCGATGTATTCCGTAGCGGAGCGTCGCTCGACGACGAGGTCGTCCTCGACGTCGGCTCGCTCGACACCGGCAGCGGCCACCTCGAGCTCGGGCTGGCGCTGGTCAGCCCCGACGAGCGGCTGCTGGCCCACGCCGTCGACACCACCGGCGACGAGGTCTACCGGCTGCGCTTCCGCGACCTGGGCACCGGCGAGGACCTGCCCGACGAGGTGCCGCGCTGCTACTACGGGGGCGCCTGGAGCGCCGACTCCGGCGAGTTCTTCTACACCGTCCACGACGACGCCTACCGCCCCCACCAGGTCTGGCGGCACCGGCTGGGCGGCGACGTCGCCGACGACGTGCTGGTGCTCAGCGAGCCCGACGAGGCCTTCGAGCTGCACCTGCGCGCCAGCCGCAGCGGCGAGCTGGTGGTCATCCTCAGCGAGAGCCGCACCACCAGCGAGACCTGGGTCGTCGAGACGAGCGACCCGGCCGGCGCCCCGCGCTCGGTCGGCGGACGGCGCCCGGGCGTGGTCTACCGCGCCGAGCACGTGCGCGGGCCGGGCGGTGGCCACCTGCTGCTGGTCACCGACGACGGCGCCGAGGAGTTCCGGCTGGTCCGCGCCCCCGTGCCGGCCACCGCGACGGGGCAGGACCACACCAGCTGGGTGGAGGTCCGCGGCGAGGACCCGGCCGAGCGCCTCGAGCGGGTCGACGCCTTCGCGGGCCACGTGGTGCTGAGCCTGCGCACCCACGCCGAGCACCGCTTGCGCCTGCTCCCCCACGACGACCTGGCCGGGCCCGGGGTGGTGGTGGCCAGCGGGTTCGCCGGCGGCGCCGTGCACCTCGACCGCTGCACCGACTACGACGCCACGTCGGTCACCGTGCACGACCGGGCCCACGTCGAGCCCAGCCGCTGGCTCGACGTCGACCTCGCCAGCGGCGAGCGGCGCCAGCTCGGGCGCCAGCAGGCTCCGGGCCACGACCCCGGCCGCTACGTCACCGAGCGCCGGCACCTCCCCTCCGCCGACGGCACGCCGGTGCCCGTCACCCTGGTGCGGCACCGGGACACCCCGCTCGACGGCACCGCGCCCGCCCTGCTCTACGCCTACGGCGCCTACGAGTACGTCTTCGAGCCCGAGTTCGACCCGGCCCTGCCCAGCCTGCTCGACCGGGGCGTGGTCTTCGCCCACGTGCACGTGCGCGGCGGCGGGGAGGGCGGGCGGCGCTGGTGGCTCGAGGGCCGGCTGGCGGCCAAGCAGCACTCCTTCACCGACCACCTCGCGGTGGCCGACGCCCTCGACGGGCTCGTCGACGGCCGCCGGCTGGCCACCCGAGGCCTCAGCGCCGGCGGGCTGCTGCAGGGCGCGGTGCTCAGCCAGCGGCCCGAGCGCTGGCGCGCGGTGGTGGCCGAGGTGCCCTTCGTCGACGTGGTCACCACCATGCTCGACGCGAGCGTCCCGCTCACGGTCAACGAGTGGGAGGAGTGGGGCGACCCGCGGCGGCGCGAGGACCACGCGTGGATGCTGGCCTGGTCGCCGTACGACAACCTGCCGCCGGCGGGGTCGCGCCCCGACCTGCTGGTCACCGGCGCGCTGCACGACCCGCGGGTGCTGGTGCACGAGCCGGCCAAGTGGGTCGCGGCGCTGCGCGAGAGCGATCCCGCGTGGGGCCCGCGCTGCCTGTTCCGCTGCGAGGTGGGCGCCGGGGCGCACTCCGGGCCCTCGGGGCGCCTGGCCCACCTGCACTACGAGGCCGAGGTCTACGCCTGGGTCCTCGACAAGCTGCTGCACGAGACGCGTGCCGAGCCCGAGGGGACCCTGCGATGACCGGCAGCGTGCACGACGAGGTGCTGCGGGTCGCCCGCGACCTGATCCGGATGGACACCAGCAACGCGCCCGCCGAGGCGCTCGGACGACCGCCCGGTGAGGAGACCCAGGCCGCGGAGTACCTGCACGACTACCTCAGCGGCCACGGCGTCGAGTGCGAGCTGGTCGCGCGCGACGAGCGGCGCGCCAACCTGGTCGCCCGCATCCCCGGCAGCGGCGAGGGGCCGTCGCTGGCTTTCGTCGGGCACACCGACGTGGTGCCGGCCGACGCCCGCGACTGGACCCACCCGCCGTTCGAGGCCGTCGTCGACGACGACGGGTGGCTGTGGGGCCGCGGCGCGATCGACATGAAGGGCGAGGTGGCCGGGCGCGCGGTCGCGATGGCGGCCCTGGCCCGCTCGGGCTTCCGGCCGCGCGGCGACCTGTGGCTGCTGGCCGTCGCCGACGAGGAGGACGGCATGTACGACGTCGGGATGCGCTGGCTGCTCGAGGCCCGCCCCGACATCCGCCCCGACCTGGCGCTCAACGAGGGCGGGGGCGAGCGGATGGTGCTCAGCGACGGCCGCGTCGTGCTGCCGGTCGGGGTCGGCGAGAAGGGCACCTACCCGGTGCGGGTCACCGCCGTCGGCGAGGCCGGGCACGCCTCCACCCCCACCATCGGCGACAACGCGGTGCCCCACCTGGGCGAGGTGCTGCGCCGCATCGGCCTCGGCACCGCCGAGCCGCAGCGCTCCCCGCTGCTCGAGCGGACCCTGGAGATCCTGCTGGGCGAGGCGCCCGGCGACCTCGGCGAGGCCCTGGCCCGCGCGGGGCGGCTGCAGCCGCTGCTGCTCGACGTGCTGCCGGCGCTGGTCGGCACCACCATGGCGCCGACCCTGGTGGGCGGCTCCTCCAAGCGCAACGTGATGCCGGCGCGCGCCTGGGTCGAGCTCGACTGCCGGATCCTGCCGGGCACCACCGAGGCCGACGTCGAGCGCGCCGTGCGGGCCCGGCTCGGCGACGACCTGCGCTACGAGCTGACCTGGCCCGAGCACCTCGTCGCCGGCAGCAGCTCGCCGGAGGAGTCGCCGCTGATCGACGCGATCGGCGCGGTGCTCGCCGAGCAGGGCGAGACCGGCAGCCTGCTGCCGCTGCTGGGCACCGGCTTCACCGACTCGGTCTACCTGCGCGCCGGCGCCGGCACGACGGCGTACGGGTTCAACCCCTACCGGGCGACCTCGGCCGAGGTGGTCGCCGAGGGCTTCCACAACGCCGACGAGCGGGTCCACGTCGACGACCTGGCCCACAGCGTCGCCTTCCACGAGGCGCTCGCGCGCCGGGTGCTCGGATGAGCACCACCGGCCCGGTGATGACGGTCCTCGGTGCGGTGCCGGCCGCCGAGCTGGGCGTGGTCCTGCCCCACGAGCACCTCTTCAGCGACCTGCTGCGCGAGTACCGCAGCCAGGGCGTCCTCAACGACGAGGACCTGGCCGTCGAGGAGGTACGCCGCTTCGGCGCGGCGGGCGGCGGCACCCTGGTCGACCTCACCACGGTCGAGATCGGTCGCGACCCGGCCGCGCTGCGGCGCGTCTCGGCGGCCTCGGGCGTGCACGTGGTGATGGGGTGCGGGCACTACCGCGACCCGTACCTCGACCGCGCCTGGTTCGACCGCACGAGCGTCGAGGAGGCCGCCGACCTGCTCGTCGCCGAGATCGCCGACGGCGTCGGGCCGGAGTCGGTGCGTCCGGGGATCATCGGCGAGATCGGCTGCGACCAGGGCTGGGTCTCCGCCGCCGAGGAGCGTTCCTTCCGCGCTGCGGCGCGGGCCCAGCTGCGCACCGGGCTCACCGTCTCCACCCACGCCGCCCGGCGCCCGGTGGGGCTGGCCCAGCTCGACCTGCTCGAGCACGAGGGCGTCGACCCGCGCCGCGTGGTGGTGGGCCACTGCGACACGGTGCCGCAGCCGGCGTACCACCTCGAGCTGGCACGGCGCGGCTGCTTCGTGCAGATGGACGGGCTCGGCACCGACGGCGCCTTCCACGAGCACCGCACCCTGGGCTTCGTGCAACGCCTCGCCGACGCCGGGCACCTCGAGCAGGTGCTGCTCTCGCACGACGTCTTCCTGCCCGAGCACCTGCACGCCCACGGCGGCACCGGCTACGACCACCTGCTCGTCGCCGTCGTCCCGGCGCTGCGCGAGCGCGGGTTCGGCGACGACGACGTGCGCACGCTGCTCGTCGACAACCCGCGCCGGGCACTGACCGGCGTGTGAGCACCGGACCGACCCGGACCCCGTTGAGCCTCAGCCGGCGCCGACGAGCAGCAGGGTCGAGACGAAGACGACGCCGGTGATCACCAGCACCACGCTGGTGTAGCCCATGATGTCGCGCACCCGCAGTCCGGCGACCGCCAGCAGCGGCACCGCCCAGAACGGCTGGATCATGTTGGTCCACTGGTCGCCGTAGGCGATGGCCATGATCACGACCGGCTGGGTGACGTCGAGCGACTCGGCGGCCGAGGCGAAGATCGGCGCCTGCAGGGCGAACTGGCCGCCGCCCGAGGGCACGAAGAGGTTGAGCAGGCCCGCGGAGAGGAAGGCGAAGACGCCGAGCGTGCCGGGCGTGGCCGCGTCGACCACCCAGCTGCTCAGCATCTCGGCCAGGCCGCTGGCGGCCATCATCGCCGCGATGCCGGCGTACAGGGGGTA
Organism: Nocardioides sp. 31GB23; assembly: GCF_040012395.1. NCBI lineage: Bacteria > Bacillati > Actinomycetota > Actinomycetes > Propionibacteriales > Nocardioidaceae > Nocardioides > Nocardioides sp. 31GB23. The sequence continues at coordinate 19,608 of NZ_JBDYKJ010000055.1, forward strand.
CTGCAGCAGCACCTCGACGACCGTGCGGCCGCCGCGCGCGACCAGGGCGGCGAGCTGGCGGGCGTTGGCCACGACCAGCAGCACCAGGCACAGGAAGGTCCAGTTGACGATGTCGAGGGTCAGGTCGAAGCCGTTGTCGAGGAAGTAGACGACCAGGTAGAGGCCCAGCGCCACGCCCATCACGGCGGTGACCAGCCTCGAGGTCTCGAGCCGGTCGGCGGGCGAGCCCGCCTCCTGGGCGCCGCCGGTGCCGGCAGGCTCCTCGGACTCCTCCAGCGCGGCCTCGGGCGCGGCGCGCACGGCCTCGCCGTCGCCGGGGGCCATCAGCGGCATCGCCACGGCGATCACCAGGAGCGTCACGCCGATGGCGGCCAGGTTCCACCAGGCGAAGATGGTCTCGGAGACGGGCACGACGCCCATGTCGAGCGTCGTCGCGTAGACCCCGGTCTCGGTGGCGGCGTTGAGCGGCCCGGAGCCCGAGTAGCCCATGTGCCAGACCACGAAGCCGGTGTAGGCCGAGGCCACCAGCAGCGGGTAGTGCAGCGGCGTGCCCCGCTCACGGAAGCGACGGGCGACCTCGACGGCCACGACGCCGCCGACGATGAGCCCGAGCCCGAAGCTGAGCAGCGAGGCCACCCCGGCCACCACGGTGACGAAGGCGTACGCCGCCCGCGGCGAGCGCGGCAACCCCGCCACCCGGGTCAGCAGCCGGTGCACCGGCGGCAGGTTGGCCAGGGTGTAGCCCAGCAGCAGCACCAGCGCGACCTGGGTCATGAAGGCCAGCAGGCCCGTGAGCCCGTCGCCCCAGGCGAGCACCAGCTCGCGCGGGCCGGTGTCGGTCAGGCTCAGCGACAGCACCGCCACCAGCAGGGTCAGGGCGACCGCGAAGACGAAGGCTCCGGGCATCCAGCGTTCGACGAAACGGCTCGCCGGACCGGCGATCTTGCGCAGCATTGGGACCTCCCGAGAGGCCACGCCCGAGACGGCTGTGGCGTGGCTCACCCCACCGTGCCGGGCACCCCGCCGTCAAGCGTGGCGCGCGCCGGTGGCGCTCAGCGCCCCAGCAGCCCGCGCACGTACGCCGCCTGCCCGGCGTGCTGGGCGCAGTCGTCGGCCACCGAGACCAGCCGGACCCCGAGCGTGACGGGCGGGTCCCAGCGCTCGTCCACCACCCGGTCGAGGTCGGCGGCGTCCAGGCCGTGCACCCAGGGGCGCATCGCGCCGTGCACCTCGCGGAAGTAGTCGCCGAGCAGGTCGGCCGGCACCCGCACCGCGGCCACCTCGTCGCTGCTGTGGCCGAAGCCGGTGTCGGCGGGGTCGAACGGCAGCCCCAGCCGCTCGGCGTACCCCGACGCGACGTGCACCTGCTCGCGCCCGGCCGCCGCGGCGACGTGGTCGTCGTAGACGCGGGTCAGGTGCCAGACCAGCCAGCCGATGGTGTTCGCCCCCGGCCCGGGGCGGTGGGTCAGGGCGTCGACGTCGAGACCGTCGAGGACCGCCTCGACGTGCTCGGCGACGCGGTCGAGGGAGTCGGCCAACAGCTCACCAGGCGTCATGCCCCGACCGTACGTCGCCCGCAGCTCCCGTCACAGCACCCTGTCACGCACCCTGTCACAGCACCTTGGAGAGGAACTCCTGGGTGCGCGCGTGCTGCGGGTCGGAGAGCACCTCGGCGGGGTCGCCCTCCTCCATGATCACGCCCTCGTCCATGAAGACGAGCTTGTCGCCGACCTCGCGGGCGAAGCCCATCTCGTGGGTCACCACCATCATCGTCATGCCCTCGGAGGCCAGCGACTTCATCACCGCGAGCACGTCGCCGACGAGCTCGGGGTCCAGGGCGCTGGTCGGCTCGTCGAAGAGCATCAGGTCGGGGTCCATCGACAGCGCCCGGGCGATGGCGACGCGCTGCTGCTGGCCGCCGGAGAGGTGCGCGGGGTAGGCGTCGGCCTTGTCCTCCAGGCCCACCCGGGCCAGGTTCTCCCGGGCCTTCTTCTCGGCTTCCGCCTTGCCTCGCTTCTTGACCCGGCGCTGGGCCAGGGTCAGGTTGGCGGTGACGGTCAGGTGCGGGAAGAGGTTGAAGGACTGGAAGACCATCCCGATGCGCGAGCGCACGTCGTTGAGGTCGGTCTCGGGGTCGGTCATGTCGACGCCCTCGACCAGCACCCTGCCCTTGGTCGGCACCTCCAGCCGGTTGACGCAGCGCAGCAGCGTCGACTTGCCCGACCCGGAGGGCCCGATCACGCAGACCACCTCGCCGTCGTCGACGTGGAAGTCGATGCCCTTGAGGACCTCGTTGTCGCCGAACGACTTGTGCAGCTGCTGGACGTCGATCGCGTGCTCGTAGGCGGGTGTGCTCGTCACGGGTTCAGCGTCCTCTCGCGCCGCGGCGCTCCATGTAGGCCACCAGCCGGGTCAGCGGCAGGGTGACGGCCAGGTACATCAGGGCTGCGATGGTCAGCGGCGTCGAGTTGGCCACCGAGGAGACCCCGTCGCGGGCGAACGTGGTGAGCTCCTGCTGCGACAGGGTCATGCCGACGATGAACAGCAGCGAGGTGTCCTTGATCAGGATCACCAGCTCGTTGGTCAGCGGGGGGATCACGATCCGGAAGGCCTGCGGGAGCACCACCGAGATCATGGTCCAGCCCCCCGGCATGCCGAGCGAGTGGGCCGCCTCGACCTGGCCCTTGGGGACGGCCTGGATGCCGGCGCGGATCGTCTCGGCGATGTAGGCCGCCGAGACGACGATGAGGGCGATCAGGCCGGCTCCCGCGTTGCCACCGGGCGGGCGCCACTGGAAGGCGATCGGCACCGCGAAGGCGAAGGTGAAGATCACCAGCAGGGCCGGCAGGCCGCGGAAGAACTCGATGTAGGCCGTCGCGACCCATCGGTAGGGCGCCACCGGCGAGAGCTTCATCAACGCGAGGACCAGGCCGAAGACCATGCCCCCGGCGAACGCGATCGCGGTGTAGATGATCGTGTTCTTCGCCGCCACCACGACCACGTCGGGGAAGAGGTCCTTGGCGATCTCGACGTCGAAGAACGCCTCCTGGATGGCCGGCCAGTCCGCGGCCAGGACCAGCGCGGCGACGGCGGCCACGAAGATCGCGTACAGCGACCCGCGGGTGAGACGGGTCTTCGTGGTCCTCTTCACGAGGGACTCCTCAACGGTGGTCGGCTACGGACGACGCAGCAGCGTCAGGAGTCGGAGAAGTACTTCTCGTAGATGGTGTCGTACTCGCCGCTGTCGCGGAGCTCCTGGAGGTTCTCGTTGATGGCCTCGAGGAGGTCCTCGCTGCCCTCCTCCTTGACCGCGAAGCCGTAGGACTCGTCGGTGTCGTACTCCTCGACGATCTCGTAGGCACCGTCGTCGGTGTGGTCGAGGTTGACGGGCAGGTCCTGCAGGACCGCGGCGACGCCGCCGGAGTTCAGGGCCGCGTAGAGCTCGGCGTCGCTGGGGAAGGAGACCAGCTCGGCGCCCTCGGGCACGTTGTCCTGGGCGTACTGCGCGCCGGTGGTGCCCTGCTGCACGCCGACCTTCTGGCCGTCGAGGTCCTCGATCGAGGCGACGTCGCCGCCGGCCTCGGCCAGGAGCGACTGCTTGGAGTCGTAGTAGGGCTCGGAGAAGTCGAGGTTCTCCTCACGCTCCTCGGTGATCGTCATCGCGCTGGCGACCATGTCGCACTGCCCGGCGGCCAGGGACGCACCGCTCTGGAGGCCGTCGAAGCCGGCGTCCTTGACGACGACCTCGAGGTCCATCCCGGCCGCGATCGCGTCGACGATCTCCATGTCGAAGCCGGTGTAGCCGGTCGGCGAGGAGTCGTCGGGGTACTCGAACGGCTTGTACGGAGCGTCGGTGCAGACCGTGAGCTGACCGGCGGAGCCGAGCTCGGGCTCGCCTTCGGCCGCCTCCGGCTCGTCCGAGCCGCACGCGGAGAGGCTCAGCGCGAGGGCGGTGGCCACGGACAGGGTCTTCAGTGCCTGGGACTTCACCCGAGAATCCTAACTGCGCACGAGACGAGGGTCGCGGGCGCCCGAGGGTGCGGCCGGCGTCACGGGTCAGCGCAAGGCTGCGCGCAGCTCCGCCTTGGCGAGCTTGCCGGTGCCGGTCTTGGGCAGGGAGTCGACGAAGACCACCTCGTCCGGCACCCACCACCTCGCCACGGTCGGGGCGATGTGGCTCTTCACCTGCTCGGCGGTCAGCGCCGAGCCCGCTCGTCGCACGACGTACGCGACCGGGCGCTCCATCCAGCGCGGATCGGGCCGAGCGACCACCGCCACCTCGTCGACCTCCGGGTGCGACCCGATCGCCGACTCGAGCTCGGCCGAGGAGATCCACTCCCCACCCGACTTGATCAGGTCCTTGAGGCGGTCGACCAGACGCACGGTGCCCGATGCGTCGAGCGTGGCGATGTCACCGGTGCGCAGCCACCCGTCGTCGGTGTGGCTCTCGGTCGTGGCCCGGTGCAGGTACGCCGACGCCACCCACGGCCCGGCGACCTGCAGCTCCCCCGCGCTGGCCCCGTCCCAGGGCTGTGGGGCACCGGACTCGACGTCGACGACGCGGACCCGGACCAGCGGCAGCGGCTGCCCCTGGGCGGCCAGGGCCTCCTCGCGCGAGACGGGGTCGAGGGCGTCGTGCTCGCTGCGCAGCCCCCCGACCGCTCCGACCGGGCTCACCTCCGTCATCCCCCACGAGTGGGTCAACGGCAGCCCCCATGCCTCCTCGTAGGCCCGCGACAGGGCAGGGGCGACCGCCGACCCTCCGGCCAGCAGCAGGCGCACCGCCCCCCGTGCGGTGCCGGCCAGGCCGGGCACCAGGCTCGTCCACACGGTGGGCACGGCAGCAGCGACGGTCACCCGCTCGGAGTCCATGAGGGCCAGCAGGTGGGCGGGGTCGCTGGAGCGTCCCGGCAGGACCAGGTCGGCACCGGCGAGCAGCGCGCCGTACGGCAGCCCCCAGGCGTTGGCGTGGAACATGGGGACGATCGGCAGCACCACGTCGCGCTCGTGGAGACCGATGTAGCCCGCGAGCATCGTCCCCATCGAGTGCAGCAGCGTCGACCGGTGGCTGTAGACCACGCCCTTGGGGGGGCCAGTGGTGCCGGAGGTGTAGCAGAGCCCGGCGGCGAGGTCCTCGTCGTCGCGGGAGAAGTCGTCCTCGAAGGAGCCCTCGCGCGGCGCGGACACCGCCAGGAGGTCCTCGTAGTGGGAGATCCTGGGGTCCTGCGGGAGGTCCGCGGTCGTGCCGTCGGGCAGCACCACCCAGTGCCGCACGCCCAGGTGGCGCACTCCCGCCCACACGCCCGCGAGATGGGCCCGGTCGACGAAGACGACGTCGTCGCCCGCGTCGGCGATGACGTGCTCGAGGTGCTCGGCCGGCAGGCGGGTGTTGATCGTGTGCAGGACCCGCTTGCTGACCGGTGCGGCCGCGTAGAGCTCCAGGTGGCGGCGGTGGTTGGCGGCGAGCGTCCCCACCGTCGCGCCCTCGGGGACCTCCAGGGAGTCGAGGGCGGTGACCAGGCGGCGTACCCGCCCCGCCCAGGCCCGGAAGGTCAGCGTCTCGTCGCCGGCACTGACGATCCGCTTGTGGCCGAACATCGACTCGGCGCGCTCGACGACGTGCGCCACGCTCAGCGGTCTCGACTGCATGAGGCCTTCCATCTGCGCTGCTCCCGGGGGTCGTGGGTCGTGGGCCGACGCCCGTGCTGCTCGTCGCACCGGCGCCCGCTCAACCTAGGCGCGGCGGGGACGCCGCCAGGAGGTGTGGATGTCACACACATCGAGACTCCCGGGTGTGCGGCTGGGCTACCCTGCCGCCCGGGCCGGGCACCGATGCGGCCCCGTTCCTGAGGAGGCACCAATGGCCGTGGACAGCCCCCGCGACCCCGGAGGGTCGGCGCGGCAGCGGGAGCTGACCTCGCTGTACGCGACGGCGCGCTCCCTGACGGCACTGGGCGACCTCGACGACGTGCTGCGCTCGATCGTGCGCCACGCCCACGACCTGATCGGGACCGACTTCACCTACCTCTCGCTGGTCGGCGCCAACGGCGGGCTGGCGATCCGGGCCAGCGAGGGCACCATCTCTGCGGCCTTCCGAGCCGCACGCATCCCGCCGGGGACCGGACTGGGGGGAAGGGTGCTGCAGACCCGCGCCGCCCACCACGTGAGCCGCTACGCCCACGCCAGCGACCTGGAGCACGACCCCGGCTTCGACGACCTGGTCGGCCAGGAGGGCCTGATCGCTCTCCTGGGGGTGCCGCTGCTGGTGCGGGGCGAGGCCATCGGGGTCCTGTTCGCCGCCGACCGTTCCGAGCGCGAGTTCCGCACCGACGAGATCGCGCTGCTCAGCGCGTTCGCGGACCATGCGGCGGTGGCCCTGGACAACGCCCGGCTCTACGACGAGAGCCGGACCTCGCTCGAGCGGCTCAGGTCGGCGTACCGCACCATCGAGGACCAGGTCGCGGAGATGGAGCGGGCCCAGTCGGCGCACGAGGCGCTGACCGGGGTCGTCGTCACGGGCGGTGGCCCCGAGGACGTCGCCCGCCGCCTGGTCACGCAGCTCGGAGGAGCGGTGACGGTCCTGGACCGCGACGGGGTCGAGGTCGCACGCGCCGACGACGGCTCGGTGGAGCCGGACGCCGGTGCCGCCGCTCCCGCCCTGGCACTGCTGCGGCGCGAGGCCACGAGCACCGGCCGCTGCGCCTCGGGGAGCCAGGCGGGCGGGGGCTCGCACAGCGTGGCCCCCATCCGGGCGGGCGAGCGCCTGCTCGGCACGGTCGCCTGGACCCGCGCCGAGCCCCCCGGCCCCGTCGACGACCGCACCCTCGAGCTCGCCGCACACGTGCTCGCCCTGCTGATCCTCAACGAGGACGCCGTCGCCGATGCCGAGGAACGGCTCAGCGGGGAGCTGTTGACCGAGCTGATGACCTCCGGCCCGACACCCAGCACGACCCACCGTGCCCGAGCGCGCTCCCGTGGCGTCGACCTCGACGCGCTGGACGTGCTGGTCATCGCCGAGGCCGCCGACCTACGTCGCTCCGACGTCGCCCGGCGCCTGCACACGATCGCCCGCGACCAGTCCGGTCTCGCGGGCGAGCACGCGGGGCACCCGACCCTGCTGCTGCCGTCGGACGGGAGCGACGACGTCCCGTCCATGCTGCACCAGCGCCTGCGGCGCGACCTGGGCCAGCCCGTCACGGTGGTCGCCGAGTCCGTGGGCCCCGGCGGCTGGACCCGCGCGTTCACCCGCGCCAGCCGGAGCCTCGTCGTGGCAGCCGCGCTCGGCCGGAGCGACACCGCGCTGCGCGTGGCCGACCTCGCTCTCTACGGCATCCTCGTCGACCCGGACCGCAGTGCCGAGCTGGACGAGTTCGTCACCGCGGCCATCGGCCCGCTCGTCACCTACGACGCGCGTCGCTCGACGGAGCTGGTGCGCACCCTGGCGGCCTACTTCGAGCACGGGGAGAACCTGAGCCGCACCGCCCGCGCGCTGCACGTGCACCCCAACACGCTCGTCAAGCGGCTGGACCGGGCCGCCGCCGTGCTCGACGAGGACTGGCGCAGCGGTGACGACCTGCAGCTGCGGATGGCGGTGCGGCTGCACCTGCTCCGGCAGTCGCTGGGCCGCAGCGCCCCAGCGGGCGACGACCGGCCGAGCTGACGCCCGGCACCGGCCCCGGACCGACCGCGGCCGCCGCCGACCTGGGGGGTGGAGGTTCCACACCCGACCCTCCCCAGGTGTGGCGCTATGCCACCTCCTTCTCCTGCAGCCCGGCTCCTAGAGTGACGACCGACACCGCCGCAGGGTGACCGGGGTCACTGCCTCCGCTCGGCGCCACGGTCCCGCCGCACCGGCCGCCGTCGGTGCCCGCCCGGCGCACACGAGGCCACAGAAGAGGCCTACTGAAAGGGAGCACATGAGTGTCGTACTAGGCATCGTCATCGTCTACTTCATCGTCATGTTCGGCATCGGGTACTGGGCCAACACCAAGATGGCCTCGTCCCGGGAGTTCCTGGTCGCCGGCCAGACGCTGGGCTTCTTCGTGATGGCGATCGCCACGTTCTCCTCCATCCAGAGCGGGTTCGGGATGATCGGGCACACCGCCAACACCTACGCCTGGGGGATGCAGGCGATCGTGGCAGCGGCGTTGCTGGTGCCGCTGAGCTTCGCCCTGTCGTGGTTCCTGCTCGGCTCCCGGCTCTACCGGCTGGCCAGGTCGCACGACGTGTACTCGGTGCCCGACGTGGTCAAGGTCCGCTACCCGCACCGCTCGGCCCACTTCTCGATGTCGATCGCGATGTTCGTCGGCTCGGTCGCCTACATGACCGCGCAGGTGACGGCGATGGGGGTGATCGTCGGCATCATCTTCGACACCTCGGTGGTCGTGGGCGCCATCATCGGCTCGCTCGTCGTGGCGGCGTACACGATCGCGGGAGGCATGCTCGCCGCGGTCTGGACCGACCTGGTGCAGGGCCTGCTGATGATCGTGATGTCGGTCGCGGCCTTCGTGGTGGCGACGCGCACCGCCGGCGGCTGGTCGGACATGCTGGCGACGGTCGAGGGCGCCGACCCCGGGTTCCTCAGTCTCGACGCGACCCAGCCGATCACCTGGATCTTCTCGTTCGTCTTCCTGGCCGTCCTGGGCACCGCCGCCCAGCCCCAGCTGGTGACCAAGTTCCTGATGCTGCGCTCGGGCTCCGAGCTGCGATGGGGTGCGCTGGTCGCCGCCGTGGCGTACGCCGTCACCACCTTGTTCGCGCTCTCCATCGGCCTGGCCACCCGCGCCCTGACCATCGACGGACGCGCACCGGAGCTGGCGAACATCGACAACACGACCACGTGGTTCCTCGACAACATGACCGCACCGGCCTTCGCCGGCTTCGTGATGGCCGGGCTGCTGGCCGCGATCATGTCCAGCGCCAGCTCCTTCATCACCATCGGCGCCAGCTCCCTGACCCGCGACCTGGCCGGCTCGCTGGGTCGGACGGTGAACCGTGAGCTGATGTGGGGACGGCTCGCCAGCGCGTTCGTCGTCCTGTGCGCGCTCGTCTTCTCGCTCTACCTGACCCAGGTGGTCTTCCTGCTGGGTGCCATCGGCTGGGCCGCCTTCGCCGCGGCCATCTTCGCCCCCGTCGTGCTGGGGCTCTACTGGCGCCGCGCCACCGGCATCGCGACCACGGTGGCGGTCGGGTTCGGCATCGTGGCCAACCTGGCGGTCACGATCCTGACCTCGGAGGGCGTCATCACCCTGCCGGCGTACATGCAGGCCGGCGGGTTCGTCATCGCCTGCGGGGCGCTGCTCTTCATCGCGGTCTCCGTGCTCTTCCCCTCACGCACCTCCCAGCAGCACTTCGACCGCATGGACGCCCAGGTCGTGACCGTCGCGGAGCGAGCCCGTGCCACGAACTAGTCCGATGTCCCGACCGACCGAAGGTGGAACCCAGATGAAGCTCGACAAGATGGACACCCTGGTGGCCGCGTTCTTCGTGGCCACCCTGATCGCAGCAGCCGGGATGCTCCTCGACGTGTGGCAGGCGGTGTACTACTCGATCCCCGTCTTCGTGGCCCTCTTCATGCTCATCGGCTCGCTCAACGCCCGCAACGAGTGGTCCCGGCAGTTCCTGGTGCCCGTGGTGGCCTTCGCCGCGCTCGTCGGGGTCCTGTTCGTCGTGGCGGGCTCCCTGCTCGACAGCACCGCCCGCCTCGGCGGCCTGCCCGCCTCCACGGCGGTGTTCTTCTACGTCATGTGGCCGGTCACCGTGGTGGGCGCCCCTCTCGTCTACGCCCACGTCTACCAGGGGTGGCTCTCCCTGGAGGTCGCCGACGAGACCGGGGCCGAGCCCGCGCAGGACCGGTAGCGCTCGCGACCCTGCCCCGACGACGAGAGCCCCAGGTCACTGTGTGACCTGGGGCTCTCGTGTGCTGCGCGCCTGTAGGGATTCGAACCCCAAACCTTCTGATCCGTAGTCAGACATACTGCGTCTACTGGGATCAGCCCCTCACCTCCACGTCATCCTGATGACGACTGTGCGCGATGGCCTCGCGCCCGCAATAGGCGCCTGACCTGCACCTTTGCTTGGATCGCCAGCGCGTCGCTTCGTCCTCAGCTCCGCGGCAGTCAGGGGTCGCCGTCTCCCTTGTGTGTGCCGTGGGAGCCGCGCTGTGTGTACCCGCGGCGGCTTGTGACGTGTGAGCCCGGCGCGGGGAACGCGGGCGTGGGGGCGAGCCATGGCGCGTGCTGATGGGCCGGTCTTGACGGTTGCAGGATCGTCGAAGACCGGCCCATCGTGGGCGTGCGCTATGGGATCTAGATGTGGCGCTCGAGGTTGTTCTGGGTGTTCTGGATGTTCGTCGCCTGGGTCGCGGCGAGGTCAAGGCGGCTGTAGTCGAGACGGACGGGGGGGAGCGCGGCGCTGATGCCCGTCCGACCGTGGTAGGAGCGCGCGATGCGCAGGGCCTTATCAGCGTTGGAGTTCGACACGGTGTGCTCGGCGTCGGTGCGGGCCTTGGCGATCGCGCGGTGGATGTCGGCGGCCTTCTGGCCGGCGGACTCGATGAGCACGGAGCGGGCGTTCTTGGCGGAATCGAGCTTGTCCTCGCGGTGCTGGAACTGGCCAGTGAGGTACTCGAGGCGCTCGATCTGGATGGAAGAGTTGTCGAAGACCGAGGTGTAGTTGGTGTACGCCGAGTAGCCGATGAGGCCGCCGAACAGCAGAGCAAGGGTGCCGACCAGGATGGGGTTCGAGTCGGCGTTGAGACCGTCGACCAGGACCCGGGAGGACATGACGCCGACCGCGAGAGCACCGATGGTGATCAGCGCGATGAGCTCGATCTTCATGCGGCGCGCCACGGTGGGCGGGGCGGTGATGCCGCCCTCCTTGTTCTTGTAGCGGCGATGGCGGCGCGCCATGTCGCGCATCGTGACAGCGAGCAGGATGGTGCCGAGCAGAGCGAAGACGAGCGCGACGCCGGCCATGATCGTCGTGAAGGCATCGATGAGGATCAGCTGGTAGTTGACGTTGAGCAGGCCCAGCATCGCGAGGAAGAACACCGGAGCGTCCATGGCCAGCTTGGCGAACTCCCTGCGCCGGTCATTCTTGGTGGCCTTGTGGCCGCGCAGGGTGTCGGAGAGCCCGTTGACCCCCTGGTGCACGGTGGCACCGGCGCTGTTGTCGGAAGCGACCTCGTGGGCGAGCAAGTGGCTGTACTCGTCGGCCTGCTCGGGGGTGAGCGTCTGCCCATCGGGACCGATGTAGGAACGGTTGGGCAGGCTGCTGATCTGGTGGTCAAGGTTGTTGATCTCGGCGTGGATGTTCTTGACCCGCCGGATCTTGGGCTCAATCGTGTGAGTGACGGCCCGGTCAAGGTAGGCCTGAGCCTGCTTCTCGACCCCGGTCCGGACCGACTCCTCAGCCGGGGTGAGGACATCCGGGCGGCGCGGGTGGGAGTGGTGCGGCAGGTTGGCCTCGTCGACCAGGGAACGGGTGGCGTTGATCTTCCCGAACGGGATGGGACCCATGCCGAAGTAGGACGTGCGGATGTGGCGGCTCGGGATCTCGACGGGCGGGAGCAGCCGGATGGGGGTGGGCAGGTCGTGCAGCTGGTCGAACGGGTGCGGGGAGCGGCCGTTCACGGTGACCCCGTTGTTGGGGTCGTAGGTGCTGGTCATGATGTTCCTCTCCTTGCAGTGGCGCTTGATGATTGGGTTCGTCGGTCCCGAGACGGTGGACCCCGGGTGGTTGTTACCTAGCTGGGCACTTCGCTCGGTAGCCACGGATGTTGCGGGCGGGGTGATGAGCCGGACGGGGGCCATGGGCCCCGGGCGTGTGGCCGCGCTGGCGCGGAATCGGGCCAGTGCCGCCGGGGGGGGTCACTTCTTTTTGCGGATGTTCTTGCGGTCGCGAGAGTTCAGACCGATCGAGGGCTCGGTGCTCTTGGTGATGTGGCGCTGGATGTCGCGCCGGGTCTGGGGGGCGCGCACGTTCGCGGAGTACTGCCCGTACTGCTTGGCGAGGTTCGGCGGCAGGTCGTTCTTGTTCAACGGCACGCTGGTGCCGACAGTGCCGGCGATCTGAGCCGAGGCGAGGATGCGACCGGCCGTGCTCTTGAGCTTGCCCAGCTTGCCGGGCTCCTTGCTGACCATGGTGTCTCCTAGTGGTGGGTTGCCTCGCTGGTTGCGAGACGGTGGTTGAGACCCCAAGGTGGCGGGTGCACAGCGTCCGCACATGAGCCTGTGCTGTGCGAGATCCGCCGGTTGAGGGTCCGGTGTCGATGCGGCGTGTGTGGTTCTTCTGGTGGGGTGTGCTGATGTCGACGCGACTCGTGCTCGGGGACACGCCCGCAGTGGCTGCGGCACAGGTCTGGGGACCGGTCTGAGCGGCAGTCCCTATGGCAAGTGGAAGTCAGTTGGTGATGGTGAGCTCGACGGTGCGGTTGAGGCGGGCGAGGTCCTCGCGGTAGGCGCCGTTGGGGGTGTTGTCGACGGTGGGGCGGGTGTCGCCGTAGCCGGTGGGGATACCGATCGTGTTCCGGGGGGCACCGAGCTGCTGAAGGCGGGCCAGGACGTTGGTGGCGCGAGCGGTGGAGAGGCCGATGCCGTCGCCGCTGCCGGGGACCTCGGCGGTGTGGCCGTAGGCGTTGATGCGACGGCCGTCGGGACAGGTGGCGAGCGCGTCGGCGATGGGGGCGAGGAGCTTGTCAGCGGCCTGGGTGAGGTCGGCGGAGTTGGGAGAGAACGCGATGTCGGCGGCGAGGGTGAAGGTTCCGAGGCAGTTGGTGGTGACCTGGTCGAACTCGATGACCGGCACACGGTTGGTGGCGGTGGTGGGCGTCGCGGGAAGCAGCGAGTCGTCGATCGTGCAGCTGCTTGCGCCGGAGGTCTCGCACAGATTGAGCCACAGGTCGTGGAGAGCCTGGCGCGCAGCCGGACCGGGGGCGTGCTGGGTGTGGAGCTTCTTGTTGGCCTGCTGACTGTTGGGGCGGGCGCGAGTCGAGGTCGGGTCAGTGGTCCCGGCCGCGTGGCTGGTGCTGGTCTGGCCGAGGCCGGTCCAGGTGATGGAGCGCCCCTGCGCGTCAGGGATGTCCCTGGGGTTGATCTGGGCGACAAACCCGCTGGGGTTGAGCTGCCAGTCGCCGGCGGCGTCGAGGTCGACCGGGTCGGTGGTGGACAGCCCGCTGGTGACCATCACGATCTCTCCGCCCTGGGGGGTCGCCGCGATGGCCTGGTCGTAGACACCCAGGACGTCGAGGCCGTTCGTGCTGGCCTCCAGGATCTCGGAGTGCGCGGCGACCTCGGCGAGCATGTGGTTCAACTGATCATTGATCTGCTCGGCCTTCTTGTGCATGTCGGCCTCGATCTGATCGCCGCGCATCGGGGTGAGGTCGAAGGTCACCGGGGCGCGGCCCTGGACGACGAGCGTGACCTCCCCGTCGCCGGGGAACAGGGCGCTGTTGGCGTGGTGGGTAAGCGCGTCGGTCAGCGCGGCGATGTTCACCCCAGGCTCAGCGCTCGTGGCGGTGTAGGCGATCGTCAGCGGCGTGGCCTCGGAGCGTGTCAACTTTTCTGTGTAAGGCGGCCGATCTCTTTACTCTGAGTTGGGCTTACAGGTGGGGGTTGATGCGGT
>NZ_JBDYKJ010000056.1:0-33088 GCF_040012395.1 Nocardioides sp. 31GB23
GGGGCGGGGGGGGGGCCGGCCCACCCCCGCCGTCCCCTGAGGTCCCCGGCACCCCGGCGCCGCTCGGCGCGACCGCCCGGGGCTCGACCCCGACGGCGTCCCAGGCCGCGGCGACGGCCTCGGCGTGCTGGCCCGCGGTGGCCAGGGTGGCGGCCGCGAAGCCGGCGAAGTCGGTGCGCGGGCCGACGAGCCCACCGCTCAGCGCGTCGTACCAGACCTGGCCGGCGCCGGCCCAGGTCGTGCCGCGGGGCCCGGGGTCGGCGGCGCCGATGGCGAGTGCGGCGAGGTGGAAGGCGCGGTTGGGGATGCCGGAGTTGAGGTGCACCCCGCCGTGGTCGTCGGTGGTGACGACGAAGTCGTCCAGGTGCCCGGGCTGCGGGTCGCGGCCCAGCCGCGGGTCGTCGTAGGCCGAGCCGGGCTGGGCCATGTCGCGCAGCCCGCGGGCCTGCACGCCGGGCAGGAAGAGACCCTCGCCGATGAGCCAGTCGCCCTGGTCGGGGCGCTGGTCGAGCAGCCGCTGCTTGAGGCAGGCCGCGACCACGTCGGAGACGTGCTCGTTGAGCGCGCCGGGCTGGTCTGCGTACACCAGGCCGGCGGTGTGCTCGGTCAGCGCGTGCGCCAGCTCGTGGCCCAGCACGTCGACGGGCTTGGTGAACCGGTCGAAGACGACGCCGTCGCCGTCGCCGAAGACCAGCTGGGTGCCGTCCCAGAAGGCGTTGGCGTAGTCGCGGCCGTAGTGCACCGTGAGCGAGACCGGCGCCCCGGCGCCGTCGTAGGAGTCGCGGCCCCACGCCTCGGCGAGCAGCGCCAGCGAGGCCGCGATGCCGGTGGCGGCCTCGTCGACCGCGGCGTCGCCGACGGCGGGCGCCCCGGCCGCGCGGGCCGGGCGGCCGGGCAGCGTGCTGGTCGACCCGGCGTCGTGCACGGTCCAGGCCGGCAGGCCGGGGGTGGTGATCAGCGCCGCCGCCGGCGCGGGCCCGGCGAGCCGCGCCGCGCGCAGCGCCTCGTCGACCGCGAGGGTGGCGTCGTACCCCAGCGCGCGCTGCAGGTAGGGCGGGACGAAGCAGTGCCGGGGCTCGCGCGCGGGTCCGAGGGTCATCTGCCCACCCAACACCCGGGCGCCGACACTGGGAAGACCCTCACGACGAGGTCCGGGAGAACCCTCAGGCGGGCGAACGCTCCGGCGGGAAGCCGCCGGTGGCCACCGGGCCCCAGGAGACCGGCGTGATCCGCAGCAGCGACTTGCCCTGACGGCGCATCGCGGCTCGGTACTCCTCCCAGTCGGGGTGCTCGCCGGAGATGCAACGGAAGTACTCGACCAGCGCGTCCTCGGCCTCCGGCGAGGGCATGTCGAGCACCTCGGCGGTGCCGTCGACCTGCACGTAGGGCCCGTCCCAGTCGTCGGAGTGCACCAGCACCGTGGCCTCGGCGCGGCGGCGCAGGTTGGCGGCCTTCGCGCGCTGCGGGTACGTCGAGATCACCAGCCGGCCGTCGGCGTCGACTCCGCCGGTCACGGGCGAGACCTGGGGGCGGCCGTCGGCGCGCAGCGTCATCAGCGTAATCTTGTGGCGGGGCCGCACGAACTCCAGCAGCCCGTCGAGGTCGACACGGTCGGTGGTCGCGATGGAGGCCATGTCGACGACGATAGCCACGCCCCACCCACCCCCAGGGGTCCTGGCCGGGCCCCCGGCGCGACCTAGGTTCGACGGATGCGGATCGACGGAGCACGGGTGCTGGTGGCGGGGGCGACGGGCGTGCTCGGCCGCGCCCTGGCCGTGGGGCTGCACGAGCAGGGCGCCCGCGTGGTGGCCGCCGGGCGCGACCCCGACCGCCTCGCCGAGGTGGCCGCGGCCCTGGGCACCGGCGCCCAGCACCTCGACGTGGTCGACGCCGGCTCCTGCGCCGCGGCCGTGCGGGGCGCGGCCGACGAGCTGGGCGGGCTCGACCTGCTGGTCGTCGCCACCGGTGCCGCCGGCTTCGGCCGCGCGGTCGAGCTGGAGGAGGCCGTCGCGGAGGAGCTCTTCGCGGTCAACGCCCTCGGGCCGATGGCGCTGGTGCGCGCGGCGGCGCCGTACGTCGCCGAGGCCCGCGACGGCGAGGGCACCGTCGCGGTGCTCAGCGCCGTGCTGGCCGACCTGCCGACCGCGGGGATGGCCGACTACTCGGCGGCCAAGGCGGCGCTGGCGACCTGGCTGCAGGTGCTGCGCCGCGAGGAGCGCCGCTCCTTCCGGGTGCTCGACGCGCGCCCGCCGCACCTCGACACCGGTCTCGACACCCGCGCCCTGGCCGGCGCCGCGCCGCGACTTCCCGCGCCACTGCCCCACGAGCGCGTCGTGGAGGCCATGATGGAGGCGATCGGTGGCGAGGCCACCGAGGTCGTGATGGACGGCAAGGAGCTGGTGGTCCGATGACGCACGCGAAGCACGTCTCCCCCGAGCACGAGCGGCCGGTGGCCAGCGGCGTCACCGACGAGGCCCTGACCTCGCTCAGGCGCTGGAACATCGGCCTGGCCGTGCTGCACGCCGCCCAGGCGGTGGCGGTGCTGGTGCTGGCCAGCGGCTTCGCGATCAGCGTCACCTCCTCGTTCCCCCAGGGCCCGCCGGGCACGCCGCCCCCGGCACCCGAGGCGCTCTTCGACGTGCGCATCGGGTGGGCGATCGCCGCGTTCCTGCTGCTCGCCGCGCTCGACCACGGTCTGACCGGCACCCTGCTGCGCCGGCGCTACGAGCAGGGCCTGCGCGACGGCATCAACCGGTTCCGCTGGGTGGAGTACTCCGTCAGCGCGACGCTGATGATCATCCTGATCGCCTTCTACAACGGCATCACCGGCATCGAGGCGCTGATCGCGATCATCGGCGCCAACGTCTCGATGATCCTCTTCGGCTGGGTCCAGGAGGTGATGAACCCACCGGGGCGCGAGCGCACCACGATGCTGCCCTTCTGGTTCGGCACCCTGGCCGGCATCGCCCCGTGGGTCGCGATCGTGGTCAACACCGTCGGCGCCGACACCGTGCCCGGGTTCGTCTACGGCATCGTCGGCTCGCTGTTCGTCTTCTTCATGAGCTTCGGCGTCAACCAGTGGCTGCAGTACAAGCAGGTCGGCCCGTGGCGCTCCTACGCCTTCGGCGAGAAGGCCTACCTGGTGCTCAGCCTGGTCGCCAAGAGCGCCCTGGCCTGGCAGATCTTCGGTGGCTCGCTGGCCGGCTGAACCCACTTGACACGTGTGCATGAGTCCCCGGTCAGCCGGGTACTCATGCACTTGTCAGGGGTTGCAACACCCGACAAGTGACGGAGTCCCCGGCCGGCCGGGGACTCCTGCACGGCGGCACGAATCGGCGTACGACGCCGCCCGCCGTAGAATCGTCGAGGCCGGAACCGGCCGTTTCGTCAATCGAAAGCGACGCCGCGCCGCATGTCTGGACAGACCACTCGTACCGATCTCCGCAACGTCGCCATCGTGGCGCACGTCGACCACGGCAAGACCACGCTGGTCGACGCCATGCTCCGCCAGGGCGGCGCGTTCACCGAGCACCAGGCCGAGGGTGTCGCCGAGCGCGTCATGGACTCGGGTGACCTCGAGCGCGAGAAGGGCATCACCATCCTCGCGAAGAACACCGCGATCCACTACGCCGGCCCGGCCGCCGGCGGGAAGCCGATGACGATCAACATCATCGACACCCCCGGCCACGCCGACTTCGGTGGCGAGGTCGAGCGCGGGCTGTCGATGGTCGACGGCATCGTGCTGCTGGTCGACGCCTCGGAGGGTCCGCTGCCGCAGACCCGCTTCGTGCTGCGCAAGGCGCTCAACGCCGACATGCCGGTGATCCTGGTCGTCAACAAGACCGACCGTGGCGACGCCCGCATCGCCGAGGTCGTCGACGAGACCTACGAGCTGTTCATGGACCTCCTCGACGAGAGCCACAGCCAGGACGCGCTCGACTTCCCGGTCGTCTACGCCTCGGGCCG
Organism: Nocardioides sp. 31GB23; assembly: GCF_040012395.1. NCBI lineage: Bacteria > Bacillati > Actinomycetota > Actinomycetes > Propionibacteriales > Nocardioidaceae > Nocardioides > Nocardioides sp. 31GB23. The sequence continues at coordinate 3,967 of NZ_JBDYKJ010000056.1, forward strand.
CGCCGGTGTCGCGGGCACCGACCAGCCCGCCAACGGCGAGCTGCCCGACTCCCCCGACCTCGAGCCGCTCTTCCAGACGATCCTCGACACGATCCCCGCCCCGACCTACACCGAGGGCGCGCCGCTGCAGGCGCACGTCACCAACCTCGACTCCTCGCCGTTCCTGGGCCGTCTCGCGCTGGTGCGCGTGCACGAGGGCACCTTGAAGAAGGGCCAGACCGTCGCGTGGATGAAGCGCGACGGCGAGACCAAGAACGTGCGGATCACCGAGCTGCTGGTCACCGAGGGCCTCGAGCGCAAGCCCGGTGAGTCGGCGGGCCCCGGCGACATCGTCGCGATCGCGGGCATCCCCGACATCACCATCGGCGAGACCCTGGCCGACCCCGAGAACCCGGTCGCGCTGCCGCTCATCCACGTCGACGAGCCGGCCATCTCGATGACGATCGGCACCAACACCAGCCCGCTGGTGGGCCGCGTCAAGGGCGCCAAGGTCACCGCGCGCCTGGTCAAGGACCGCCTCGACCAGGAGCTGATCGGCAACGTCTCGCTGCGCGTGCTGCCCACCGAGCGCCCCGACGCCTGGGAGGTGCAGGGCCGTGGCGAGCTGGCCCTGGCGATCCTGGTCGAGCAGATGCGCCGCGAGGGCTTCGAGCTGACCGTCGGCAAGCCGCAGGTGGTCACCAAGGAGGTCAACGGCAAGGTCCACGAGCCCGTGGAGCGCCTGACCATCGACGCGCCCGAGGAGTACCTCGGCACCATCACCGAGCTGCTGGCCTCCCGCAAGGGCCGCATGGAGCAGATGACCAACCACGGCACCGGCTGGGTGCGCATGGAGTTCCTGGTCCCGGCCCGTGGCCTGATCGGCTTCCGCACCGAGTTCCTCACCGACACCCGCGGCACCGGCATCGCCCACCACATCTCCGAGGGCTACGAGCCGTGGGCCGGCGAGATCCGCTCGCGCAACAACGGCTCGCTGGTCGCCGACCGCAAGGGCGCCGCGACGGCGTACGCCATGACCTCGCTGCAGGAGCGTGGCGTGCTGTTCGTCGAGCCGACCACCGAGGTCTACGAGGGCATGATCGTCGGCGAGAACTCGCGTGCCGACGACATGGACGTGAACATCACCAAGGAGAAGCAGCAGACCAACATCCGCTCCGCGACCTCCGACAACTTCGAGAAGCTCATCCCGCCGAAGAAGCTGTCGCTGGAGCAGTGCCTGGAGTTCTGCCGCGACGACGAGTGCGTCGAGGTGACCTCCGAGCAGGTCCGCATCCGCAAGGTGGTGCTCGACGCCAACTCGCGCGCCAAGACCGCCTCGCAGGCGCGCAAGGCCAACAAGTCCTGAGCCCAGGACCCGCAGGCCGGCGTGGCCGGACGGCACCAGCACGCGCCCCGGGCCCCTCCCACGAGTGGGAGGACCGCCCGGGGCGTGTCGCTTGCCGGGGCCAGCACTGAAGAACTGTCTTGGGGTTCTGTAACAACCTCGTGGCGCACGATGGCCGGCAGGGACGGCCCGACTCTTTACTTCTTGCGGTTCCAGGGCTTGTGGACGCGAACCTGTCCGGGCCGGGGCGACACGGTCGCGACGACGGCTCTCGTCGGGCGCGTGCGGCGTTACGCGGTGGCAACACGCGTGGGTTGGGATGCGCGCGGCCCCGACAACCGGGGCCACCTGTCACCTCCTGGAGGGATCTTGTCCAGCTCCTTGTCGCAGTCTCGACGACTGCGTGCCCGCCGCCTGCGCAGCGCCGGGGCCGCCGCTCTCGCGGCATCACTCTTCAGCGCCTGCCTGTGGGCGCAGCCCGTCGGCGCCGCCCCCGGCGCCGACGACGTCTCACCGGTCGCCCTGCCCGGCGGCCTCGACCTCGCCACGGCCGGCATCGATGACCTGCAGGCCGGCCTGAGCGCGGGGGACTTCACCTCGGTCGATCTCGTCGAGGCCTACCTCGCCCGCATCGGGGCCATCAACTACGACGGCCCGCGCCTCAACGCCGTGCGCCAGCTCGCCGACGACGCCCTGCACCAGGCGGCCGCGGCCGACGCGGCGCGCACCGCCGGCACCGAGGGCCCGCTGCTCGGCATCCCGCTGCTGCTCAAGGACAACATCGACGTCGCGGGCCTGCCGACCACGGCCGGCAGCGTGGCGCTCGCCAACTCCTACCCGGCAGACGATGCGCCGCTGGCGGCCTCCTTGAAGGAGGCCGGCGCGATCATCCTCGGCAAGCTCAACCTCACCGAGTTCGCGAACTTCATGACCAGCGGCATGCCGGGGGGCTACAGCTCGCTGGGCGGCCAGGTCCTCAACGCCTACGACCTGTCCCAGAGCCCGAGCGGCTCCAGCGCGGGCTCCGGGGTGGCCGCCTCGACCGCGATGGCTGCGGCGACCATCGGCACGGAGACCTCCGGCTCGATCCTGAGCCCGGCGAACGCCAGCTCCCTGGTCGGCATCAAGCCGACCGTGGGGCTCATCAGCCGCACCGGGGTGGTGCCGATCTCGGCGTCGCAGGACACCGCCGGCCCGATGGCCCGCTCCGTGTACGACGCCGCGGCGGTGCTGAGCGCCATGACGACCGGGGTGGACCCCGAGGACTCCGCCACCCAGGACGGGCTGTCCTCCACCTTCGACGACGTGGACTACACGCAGAGCATCGACGAGACGGCTCTCCAGGGCACCCGCCTGGGCTACGTCGCCTCCTCGAACGAGACCTACCTGGCCGCGCTGGACGTGCTGCGGGCCGAGGGCGCCGAGCTGGTCCAGGTCTCCTCGCCGAGCAACACGACTGCCCCGAGCATCCTGACCGCCGAGTTCGAGCGTGACCTCAACAGCTACCTCGCTCGTCTGCCGGAGGACGCGCCGATGGACACCCTGTCCGACATCATCGAGTTCAACGAGGCCCACGCGAAGGTGGCGCTGAAGTTCGGCCAGACGCTGCTGCGGTCCTCCGAGGAGGTCGACCTGAGCGACCCGGACACCCTGGCGACCTACGAGTCGAACCGCGACCAGGGCATCAGCGAGACCCGGGCATCGATCGACGCGACGCTGGAGGCCAACGACATCGAGGCCATCGTCAGCAACGCCGGCACCACCGGCATCGGCGCCCGTGCCGGCTACCCGTCCCTGACGCTGCCCGCCGGCTACGCCGCCAACAACCGTCGCCCGGTCCCGATCACCTTCCTCGGCACGGCCTACACCGAGCAGGAGCTCATCGGCTTCGCCTCCGACTACGAGGAGGCCGCCGGCGTGTGGCAGCCGCCGACCGAGGTCAACCCGACCGCCTTCGCCTGCACCGAGCTGTCCGACCCGGACACCTCGGAGTCCTGCGACGAGCCGGCACCCGAGCCCGTGCGCAGCGTCACGCTGGCAGACGTGGTCAAGAACCCGGTGATGAAGGGGTCGCGCGCCAAGGTCAGGGTCGCGGTGGCGGCCGGTGACGTGGTGCCCTCGGGTCGTGTCAAGCTCAGCTCGGGTGGACGCAGGCTGGGCTCGAAGCTGCTGGACGAGTCCGGGCGAACCACCGTGCGGCTGAAGAGGCTGGCTCCCGGCAAGCACCGGGTGCTCGTCTCGTACGTGGGCAGCGACATCGCCGCCGGCTCGACCGACCGGGTCCGCGTGCGGGTCCTCCGGCGCTGACGCCTCGCCCCCGCAACGGGTGCCGATGCCGCACCGGCACCTTGAGCACCGCATCGACGCGCCCCGCTCCCCTGGTGGGAGCGGGGCGCGTCGTCGTCACCGCCCGGCCCGGAGATGGAGGCGGAGGAACCGGTTCAGGCGTGGCAGGGTGGTGGCCGTGGCTGGTGACTACTTCCTCGAGGTGACCCTCCCCCTGCTCGTCGAGACCGTGGTGGCGCTGGGCGTCCTGGCGCTCGGTGTCGTGGCGCTGCGGCGCGGCCGGGCCGGCGCGTGGTTCGTGGTGGCGAGCGGCGCCCTCTGGGGCGCGGTGCAGGTCGTCTACGCCGTCGACCTGGTCGCGGTCGAGCTCGGCACGCAGGGGCTGGGCGGCCTCGTCCACGACCACGGCCTGCTGGTGCCGCTGCGCTACCTGCGCCTGCTCGGCGTCGTGCTGCTGCTGCCGGCGCTGGCCACCGCCGTCGTGCCCGTCCGACCCGGGGACCGGTCGGCTACCGCCGACCAGGCACGATCGGGGTCGTGAGCACCGCACCCTCCCCCGTTCCCGGCACCGCGCCCGACCTGCTGAACCTGCGCGACGTCGGCGGCCTGCGCACCGCCGACGGCCGCACGGTGAGGCCTGGGGTGCTGCTGCGCTGCGCGACTCCGGCCTTCGTCGACGACGAGCAGGTGGCCCGGCTGGTCGACGAGCTCGGGGTCGCGACCCGGGTCGACCTGCGCAGCGAGAAGGAGGCGGTCGAGGCCACCAGCGCGGCCTTCGACGCCGTCGCGGTCGAGCACCTCGAGGTGCACGCGGGCGAGACCCGCTGGGACTTCGACTCAGCGCACCTCAGCGACTGGGTGGCCGGGCACTACCTGCGCTTCACCGAGCACTCCCCCGACTCGCTGGTCGGGTTCGTGCGGCTGGTGGCCGACCCGGCCCGCACCGCCGTGCTCGCGCACTGCACCGCCGGCAAGGACCGCACCGGCACCGCCGTCGCCCTCACGCTGGCCGCGGTGGGGGTGCGCGAGGACGACGTGGTGGCCGACTACGCCCGCACCGAGCAGGCGATGCCGCTGCTGCGCGAGCAGTTCCGCCGGCTGCCGTCGTACCAGGAGCGGCTCGAGGCGCTGCCGGCCGAGGCCTTCGGCTCCACGCCCGAGACGATGCGGCGCTTCCTGCGCCTGGTCGAGCAGACGTACGGCGGGGCGCGGGCCTACCTGCGCGCCCACGGGCTCACCGACGCCGAGCTGGCCGGCCTCGAGCGGCACCTGCTGGGCGACTGACTCAGGAGTCGGCGCCCAGCAGCTCCTGGCGCCGGCCCACGAGCACCGCCTCACGCGACTCGGCCTGCAGCAGCCGGTCGACCAGGCGGCGGCGCACCTCGCCGACGGCCCCGCGGGCCTCGGCGACCCGGGCGGCGGCCTCGCCGATCCGCTCGCGCACGGCCCAGTCGCTGAAGATGTTGTCGAACCACACGTCGAAGGCCCGCACCAGCTCGGTGACCTCGACGCCACCGACCGGCTCCATGCCGACGTCGGCGAGCTCGACGCCGAGGTCGGAGAGGGCGTCGTCGGCGCGGCGCATCAGTGCCTGCGCCTGGTCCATCCGGTCGTACTTGACCATGTCGGTGAGCAGGCCGCCGTCGAAGAAGGTGTCGGCGGTCGACCAGCCGCGCGCCGAGCTGAGCAGGTTGTCGGCCTGCGCGAGCGTGTCGAGGGCGATGTCGCAGGCCTCCAGCGCCTCGACCAGCTCGGTCGTCGTCGACCGGATCGCACCGAGGTCGGCGGCCACCTGGGCCAGCTCCTCGGCCTGGGGCCCGCCGGTCTCGAGCAGCCATGCCTGCTTGGCGTCGAGCGCCGCGCTGCGGCGGGCGACCACGTCGCCGAGCGCGTCGTACGCCGCTCGCAGCGACGCGCAGGCCTCGCGGGCCCGGTCGCGGCGCAGCTCGACCACCGCGACGGTGTACTCGGCCTGGCGCTGCTCGGCCTGCTCACGGTCGAGGTCGGACTCCCGGCTGCCGCGCAGCCCGGCCCAGATGCGCGTGGGGCTGAAGGACTCCAGGCGCTCCACGTCGGCGCGCTCGTCGGCCAGCCGCGAGCGGGCCTCGGCGACCTGTGCCTCGGCGTCGGCGAGCTCGGCGTCGGCCGCGGCCAGCCGGTGGGTCAGCCGGGCGTGCTCGGCCGCGGCCTCCAGCGCCGCCTCGAGGTCGGCCTGGATGCGGTGCGGATCGGGCGTGGGCTGGCTCACCCCTTCACCCTAGTGAGGGACGCAGCCCCTAGGTTCGGGTGGTGACCCGCCGCGCCGTCCCGCAGGTCGGCGCCGCCCCGTCGCGGGCGCTGCTGCCGACGCTGGCGCTGCTGACGACGATCACCGCGGTGGTCAGCAGCCTGGGCGCGCCGCTGGTGCCCAGCGTCGCGACGGCGTACGACGTCAGGCTGGGCACCGCGCAGTGGTCGCTGACCGCGGCGCTGCTGGCCGGGGCGGTGGCGACGCCGGTGGTGGGCCGGTTCGCGAGCGGGCGGCTGCGCCGGCCCACGATCCTGGTCGGGCTGGGCGTGGTCACGCTCGGCACCGTGGTCTCGGCGGTCTCGGCGGCGCTCGGCGAGGGGTTCGGAGTCCTCGTCGCGGGGCGGGCGCTGCAGGGCGTCGGGATGGCGCTGCTGCCGCTGGCGATCGCGGTGGCCCGCGACGCGCTGCGCGCCGAGGGGCAGGACCGCGCGATCGCGCTGCTGTCGGTGACGACGGTGGCGGGCGCGGGGCTGGGCTACCCGGTGACCGCGCTGGTGGCGCAGCTCGGCGGGCTGGGGGCGGCGTACGCGCTGGGCACGCTGATGACCGGCCTGACCTGGCTGCTGGCGTGGCGGCACCTGCCCGGCAGCGCCGACGAGACCCCGGCGCGGGTGGACTGGTGGGGAGCGCTGCTGCTGAGCGTGTCGATGCTCGCGGTGCTGCTCGCGGTCACCGAGGGCGAGGTCTGGGGCTGGACGTCGGCGCGGGTGCTGGGCCTGGCCGTGGTGGGGGTGCTCGGCCTCGGGGTGTGGGTGCGCGCGACGCTGCGCAGCCCGACCCCGCTGGTCGACCTGCGCCTGGCGACCCGGCCGGGCATCGCCGCGCCCAACCTGGTGGCGGCGGTCGCGGGGCTGGGCATGTACGCCCTGCTGACGCTGGTCGTGGTGCTGGTGCGCGCCGACGAGCCGGGGTTCGGGCTCGACCGCTCGGTGCTGGTCGCCGGGCTGGTCCTGGTGCCCTACTCGCTGATGAGCGTGCTCGGCAACCAGCTCGCCACCCAGGTCCGTCGGCGGCTGGGGCCGCGCTGGCTGCTGCCGACCGGCTGCTCGATGTTCCTGGCCGCGACCCTGGGCCTGGGCCTCTTCCACGACCACCTGTGGCAGGCGCTGGTGGTGATGGCGCTCGGCGGTGCCGGGTCGGGCTTCACGTTCTCGAGCCTCGCGGTGCTGATGGTGCCGCACGTGCCGCGCGCCGAGACCGGCTCGGCGGTCGCGTTCAACCAGGTGCTGCGCTACCTGGGCTTCACCGTCGGCAGCGCGCTGAGCGTCGCGCTGGTCGCGGCGTACGGCGGCGGCGACGGCGGGTTCACCGCCGCGCTGCTGACCCTGGCCTCGGTGTGGGTGGTGGCCGGCGTCGGCGCGGTGGTGCTGGACCGGGCCACGGCCCCCCGCAGGGCCGCCTGAACCACCCGCGACCCGGCCCAGACATCACGCTGACCCGGCCCAGATCTCCGCGCGACCCGGCCTGAATCTCCCTTCGAGTCGGCCCGAACCTCCCGTCACCACCCGCCTCAGGAGATGGTGCCGGCGACCGGGGACGAGGGCGGTACGGCGTTCGCCCGGGCTCTCGAGCCGCTTGTCGTCCACAGGCCCCTCGCGCCGCGAGCTGCTCCACAGGCCGAGCGAGACGGCCCCCGCGAAGCGCACGGCGCGCGCAGGGTCGGTCCCATGAGCCGACGCCGCAAGCCCACCCGCCCCTACCGGTCCATCGCGAGCCAGATGACTCCGGAGCACCACGAGGCGTTCGCCGCCTCCCAGGCCGCCGAGCTGCGCGGCGACTGGGCCGCGGCACTGCGCCACTACCGGCGGGTGCCGATGTTCCGCGACTCCACCTACGGCGAGCAGCTGGAGGTGCTGGCCGCCCTCGGCGACGACGCGCCGGGCTGGCTGGTGGCGCGGTGGCTGACCGTGGCGGCCCGACGCCACGGCGTCGACCAGCGGCGCTCGAAGGTCGCCTTCGAGGCCGGCATGGCCCTGGCCCACCCGCACGGGGTCGACCTCGAGGCGCTCGACCTCACCTACCCGGAGCAGGCGACCTCGCAGCTGTGGGGCCGCGACTGGATGATGCGCCAGCTCGAGGTCTACGAGCTCGGCGGCCTCCGCGACCTGCTCCTGCCCATCCCGCCACCCCTCGGCCTCGCGCCCGAGCTCGTCGAGCGCGGCGGGCCGGTGACCCGGTGGGGCCGCGCCGCCATGGGCGGCTACCGGGTGGGCGGTCTCGACGACGAGGTCCGCACCCTCCACGACGCCCGCAGCGGAGCACCGCGCGAGATCCTCGACCTGGGGCTCGGCGAGCAGGTCGACGAAGGCACCCACGTGCTGGGCCGGCTGGTGCCGATCGACGACGAGCCCGGTCTGGTGCTCGAGGGCCCACCGCTCGTGGTCGACGAGCCGACCGCCGCCGCGGTCGCGGGCCGGCCCCCGGGCTGGGCTGAGATCCTCGGCACCCGCATCGCCAGCCGCCGCCTGCCCCTGGGGTGCACGCTGCAGCCCGACGCGTCGCTGACCTCCGACCTGCCGCACCGCTCGTGGGTCTCGCTGCTCGGCCTGCCGATGGGCGAGCGGCCCGACCAGCGGCCCGACACGCTGGTCGGCCAGGCCGTCGCCGCCGCCCTGCGGATGGCCCGAGACCGCCCCGAGCGGGTGTCCGCCCACCGGCACCGCATCGGCGAGCTGATGATCGACCCGCTCCTCGACCACGAGCGGCTGGCACGGTTCGCGATGCCCCAGCACCTGCGCGCCTGGGACCACCTGGCCGGCGCCGTCCCCGCGCTGGCCCGCGCCCGCTGCCAGGAGATGGTGGTCTGGTGCGACGCCGCGGGAGAGGCGACGGGCTGAGCGCGTCCCGAGCACCGGGCATCGCTCAGGACGGTGGCATGACGTCGACACGGAGCGGGGCGCAGAGGTCCACCAACCAGTCGAAGTCCGTGCCGGCTGCGAGCACCCGGCCGTACGTCGGGTCCTGGGCGAGGGCGTCGCCCGCCCGGTCCCCGAAGATGACCTGGGCCTGCGTGTTGTTGCACCGGCTCGACATCCACTCGAGCCCGTCGTAACCGGCCGCGTGCGCCGCGCGCGCCCAGTGGACGGTCTGGGCGTAGACCCCCGGACCGTGCACGTCGACCACATCGGTGTCGGTGACACCGAGCCGTCGCAGCCCCAGTCCGTGGAGGGCCGCCAGGCGCAGGTCGCGCTGCACCGTCAGGCGACCCATGACCCGGCGTGCGTAGTCGTCGTGGCTCAGCACGCCGCCGGTGGCCGGCACGTCGCGCAGCAGGGTTTCCGCGACCGCCGCCTCCTCGCTCATCGCGGTGTAGAGGACCGGCACCACCGGGTCACCGAAGAAGGCGAACCGGGACGGCCCTCCGACACCGGGGTTGAACTGCGCCACGGTGAACGCATTGTCGTGGACCCGGTAGAGACGTGTCCCGGCGCGCAGCACGGACACCGCGGGCGTGAACGGGTCGGGCGGTCGGGGCAGGGATCGGCGAGCAGCCCTCACCAGGCGGTTCCGAACGCGGAACTGGCCGCCTCCGCCACCGCGGTCGGGTCGTCAGCGAGGTAGGCAGCAGGCGGGACCCCGTCGAAGAAGCTGCTCGGGCTGCTGAGCCACTCGACCAGGCCACGCTCGGAGCGGCCCGCCGCCGCGGCCGTCCGGACGAGGTCGCCGATCACCGCGAGCGGGCGACCGTCCGCGTCGAACTGGAAACCGGGGAAGTAGAGGCGGGCACCACGCTTGAGAGCCACCAGCCTCCCCTCGGCACGCGCCTGGAGGGCGGCGTTGCCGGGGCGCCCGGCGCTCGAGCCGAGTCGCCGCCCCGCGGCTGCCGAGTCGAGGAGCCCGAACTGCGCATCGATGCGGTCGTACAGGTTCTCCTGTGCCTGGGTGGCACGCGCCAGCTGGGGCGACGCCCCGCGGGCGACGGCGTGCATCGCAGGACCCAGGGCAGCCACGGACGCCAGCATCTCCTCGTGGACCCGCGCCAGTCGGTCGGCCTCGCCCCTGAACTCGACGAGATCGTCGTCGGCCGTGCGTGCGTGCGTCGCCATCGCCCACCTCCAGAGCATCTAGTGTAGTCATGCGTTTCGTGCAGCACCACAGCATGCACGGAACGCATGCGCGATGACGCCGCGGCGGCCCGGTCCGCCGCTCTCAGCCGGCTGTGCCGTCCGGCCAGCGCTCGAGCGCCCACGCCCAGTCAATGCGCTCCTGCTCCAGTCGCACCCGGTCGGCGTACCGGTCGCTGACCAGGTCCTCGTACGTCGCCTGCTCGGCGTCGGTGAGACGGGTCAGCGCCGCGGTGGTCGGGCTCGGCTCGCTCCCCCACCGCTCGCGGTGGGCCAGCAGGGTGTCGCGGTCCATCAGGAACGAGGTGGTCTGCGGCAACCAGGCCCGCAGCCGGTCGAGGATCGCGAACCCGTGGGTGTCGAGGTCGCCCCAGTAGTGCACCGGCACGTCGCGCAACCAGGGCAGCGACCCCAGGCGCGAGACCCGGAAGCCCTCACCGAAGACCGCGACGCCGCGCGGCGGCAGGGGGGCGGCGAGGAACGTCGTCTCGTTCTCCAGCACCACCGCGGCGGCGGGCGCGACCGGGAGCGCAGCCAGCTGCTCGACCGGCGCGGTGACGTCGCGCAGCGCAGCCCACGACGACCCGGGGAGCAGCGCCTCGCCGAGCCGCAGCCGCACGCGCGCGGGGCGCACCCGCAGGCCCAGCACCTCGACGAAGTCGTCGGCCGCGCCCGGCACCCCCAGCACCGCAGCCAGGAGACCCCGATGGCGCTCGACGAGCTTGGTGTCGACCCCTGGGGCGCTGATCTCGCGCAGGAAGCGCCCCGATCCGCGCGCCGCGCGCAGCCACTCGAGCGCTGCCAGGAGCCCCGGCCAGTGCGCCTCCTCGACGCCGAGCGCCGCGTGCGGCTGCGCGAGCGCCCAGGAACGCAGGTCCGGATCTCCGGCGAGCAGGCCGACCAGCCGCGCGTGGCGTCCGGCCTCGTCGCCCACGTCCAGCAGTCGCCACGCCTGCTCGTAGCCGGTGACGACCGCCCGCGCCGGGAGATCGTTGCGACCCACCGTGCGCACCCCGACGGGCTCGCGGACGAGTTCGTAGCGACCGGGAGCCGCCCGCTCCAGGCGCTCGGCCCAGCGGCGTACCCGCTCGAGGTCGGCGCCCAGCTCGCGAGCGCGAGGACCGCGCAGCCGCACCTCGACCGGCTCGAATGGCCGACCCTCGGCACAGGCGCGCAGCAGCTCGCCCGAGCGCCACCGCGGCCGCAGCCGCGCGGCCACGTCGTCGGGCGTCGACCACTCAGCCACGCGCGGCCCACCCGCCGCCGGCCTCCCGGCGGGCGCGGTACTCCTCGATGCTCAGCGTCTGCACCCGCGACTCGCGGCCGTCGCGGTTGTCGACGAAGCCGATCGAGCGCACGTACGGCTCGATGACGTGCACCTTCTGCAGCGGGGTGACGATCAGCAGCTGGAGCCCGAGGCGACCGAAGAGCGACAGTGCGTAGCGGGTGGAGAGGTCGGAGCCGCGCCCGAACGCCTCGTCGATGACCGCGAAGCGGAAGGCGCGCGAGCTCGTGGTGCCCCACTCGAGACGGAACTGGTAGGCCAGCGAGGCGGCGAGGATCGTGTAAGCCAGCTTCTCCTTCTGCCCGCCGGACTTGCCGTCGGAGTCGCGGTAGTGCTCCCACTCCTGCCCGCTCTCGCGGTCGAGCTCGGCCGCCGAGAACGTGTGCCAGCTGCGCACGTCGGTGACCCGCCGGGTCCAGGCCCGGTCGGCCTCGGCGTGGCCCTCGCGACCGCGGAAGCGGTCGATTATCCGCTTGACGTCGACGAAGCGCTGCTCGGAGTACTGGTCGCTGTCGCCCTCAAGGACCCCGCGGGTCACCGCGCGCAGGTCGTCGCGGAACTGGCGCACGTCGGTGTTGACGGTCGGCTCGACCACCAGGCGGATGAAGCGGCCCGGGGAGTAGTCGATGGCGCCGAGCGAGTCGTTGATCTGCTCTACGCGGTCGCGGATGTCGTCGGCCTGGCGGCGCAGCCAGGTGGCGAAGCCGGCCAGCTCGCGGATCGTGTTGGTGTTGAGCTGGTGCTTGAACTCCTGCTCGAAGCGCGGCAGGTCGTCGCGCCGGACCCGGTCGCGGAAGGCCCGGAACTCCGACGCGGCCTCGATCGAGGCGTCCATCTCGGTCGTCACCGCCGGCCACTGGTGCTTGATCGCCGTCATCTGCTGCTGCGCGGTCGTCGCGATGCCGTTCATCTGCTGCTGGAGCCGGTCCATCGAGCGGGTCAGCCCCTCGGCCGCGTCGCGGGCGGCCCGGTCGCAGTCGTCGGGGTCGACGACCGTCGCGCCCAGGCGCGTGGCGAGGTCGGCGTACTGCTCGCGCGCGGCGATCAGCACCGCGCCGGCGTCCTCGACCTGGGCCCGCGCCGCCTCCAGCCGGCGCACGGTGCGCGCGAGCTGCGACTCCAGGCCGCCGAGCTGGTTCTCGAGCCTGGAGCGTTCCTTCTCCGCCTGCGCGATCTGCGCGTCGACCGCCACGAGCGCCCGGTCGATCTCGGCGAGCCGCGACGAGCCGGCCAGCAGCCGCTCGCGCTGGCGGTCGGCCTCCCCGGCCTGCCCCGCGGGGGTGGCGGCGTCGAGCTCGGCCCAGGAGTCGAACTGGGTCAGGCTGCTGAGCGCCTCGGCCGCGCGGCGTACGTCGTCGCGGTGGGCCTCGACCGTCTCGACGTCGCGGTCGAGACCGACGAGGCGGGCCCGCACCTCGCCGAGCGCGACCTCCAGCGCCTCGACCTTGCGGGCGTTGGAGCGGCCGAGGATCCACGAGCGCGGGTCGTCGACGCGCGAGCGGTCGTCCTTCTCGTGCCGGCTGCCCTGGCGAACCTGTCCCTCGACGGTGACGGCCTTGTCGGCCTCGAGCAACTCGGCCAGCGAGTCGACGCAGCGGTGGTCGGCGCGACGGGCGAGCTCGCGCTCCAGGAACGTCTCGAAGCGGCCGGGCTCGACCTCGAGGGTGTCGACGAGCCGCAAGTGGGCCACGGGCGGCTCCGGCTGCAGGCGCACCTGCCGCTCGGGCACCCGGTGGTAGACGACCCGGGTGCGCAGGTGGTGGGCGTTGACCCAGGCCGCGACCTCGCGGTAGTGCCGCTGGGGCACGAGCAGCGAGAGCCCGAAGCCGCGCAGCACCCGCTCGGCCGCGCCGCGCCACGCCGCGTGCTCGTCGCGGACCTCGACCAGCTCACCGACGAAGGGCAGCTGCTCGGTCTCGATCCCGAGCTCGGCGCACATCCGCTGCCGCAGCTCGAGGCTGGCGCGCGGCAAATTAGTGTGCCGCCCGGCCAAGCTGGCCAGGTCGGCCTCGACATCGCCCGCCTCCTCGCGCGCCCGCGAGCGGTGGCTCATCACGTCGGCCAGCTCGGCGTCGAGGGCGCGCTGGCGCGGTCTCGTCGCGTCGTACGCCGCACCCACCTCGTCGCGCCGCTCGGCGAAGGCGGCCGGTCCGTCGACGCCCGCGAGCCCGACGGCCTCCAGCAGCCGGTGGTGGCGCTCGGCACGCTGGCGGCGTGCCTCGGCGAGGGTGCGCAGCTCCTCGGCCTCCCGCTCGAGCTCGCTGACGCGGTCGCCGCCGGCGGAGGCGCGCTCCCCGATCAGGCGACCCTGCTGGCGCCGGGCCTCCTCGAGCCGGGCCCGCACCTCCTCGGCGTCGCGACGGCACCCGACCAGGGTGCTCTCGAGCTCGGCGCCCATCGCCTCGAGAAGCTCGGCCTTGCGCTCGGTGAAGTAGAGGCCGACGGCGTCGCGCTGGCGACCGGCGGCCCGCCGCTCGGCCTCGAGCGCGGCGTGCTTGTCGCAGTTGACCAGCAGCGGGTCGAGGGCGGCGAGCTGGTCCTCGGCGCGGCGCACGGCGTCGTGGGCGCGGGTGAGGTCCTCGAAGTGTGTGACCACCGTGGCGATCCGGTCGCTGGCGTCGGAGGGCTCGAGCATGTGGGTGCGCACGAAGTCGTTGAGGTTGCCGACCGACTTCATCGACACCGTCTGGTGGAACAGCTCCAGCGCCTGCTCGGAGGCGATCCCCAGCAGCCGGCGGACCTGACGCCCGTAGGCCGGGAAGTCCTTGTCGACCTGGGCGCCGCCGTCGCGCAGCCGCTTGCGCAGCGCGTTGAGGTCGCTGCCGAAGCCGGCGAAGTCGGCCTCGATGCCCAGCCCGGCCTCGGCGGTGACGAAGAAGCGCTCGGGCTGGCCGGTGCGCTCGCGCTGGGTGAAGACCTGGGCCAGGGTCACCGGGTGCTCGACGTCGTCGTTGGCGAAGACACCCAGCACCACCGAGTAGGAGCGGTGGTCGCGCAGCCCCACCGGACGCGAGGTGCCGCTGCTCTCCACCCGCTCGGACTTGTAGTGGCCCTCGACGTAGCTGCGCAGCGAGCGCTCCCGCGCCTCCGCACCGGCGGCCTTGTTGTAGGCGATGCGATGCGCCGGCATCAGCAGCGTCGTCACCGCGTCGACCAGGGTGGACTTGCCGCTGCCGATGTCGCCGGTGAGCAGCGTGTTCTCGCCGTCGAGGCGCAGCCTCCAGACCCGCCCGTCGAAGGTGCCCCAGTTGAGCACCTCGAGCCGGTGCAGCCGCCAGCCGGCCCGCTGCTCGCCCCCGCCGAGCTCGACGGCGGAGAACAATGCCTCGCTCATCGACCGCCCCTCCTCACGATACGCCCCCGCGGTACTCCTCGAGCCGGCCCGCGAAGTCGGCGAGGGTCTGCGCGTCGACGTACGCCTTGAGGATCCGTCGGACCTCCAGCACGTCGCGTTGCCCGCGCAGCCGACGCAGGAAGCCAAGGTCGACGACCTTGGTGATGGTGGCGTCGACCTGGTCGAGCTGGCGGGCCTGGTTGGGGCTGTCGGCCAGGAACAGCGAGACCATCTCGGCGATCTGCTCGCGGCTCATGATCAGCCGCGCCTCCTGGCTGGTCGACTCCCACTCGACCATCCGCTTGCGCAGCAGCACCAGCATCAGGCTGACCGGGTAGGACAGGCTCCGCCGCTGCACGAGGCGGGGAAGCGCGCCCTCCTCGTCGCGCGAGCGCAGGTAGGCGTAGCCCTCGGTCTCGTCGAGCACGACGTCGACGCCGATCGTCGCGAAGTGGTCACGCACGGGTGCGCCGTGGCGCAGCAGGCCCTGCCACACCGCCTCGTGGCTCTCGCGGTAGACCACGCCGCGCATCAGCGTGATCACGGCGGTGGAGACCGCCAGCTCCGACTCGCTCCTCATGGCCTCATCCTCGTCGCACCGTCGCCTCCGGCATCCGTACGCCGCGCTCGCCGAGATCCTCGTCGTGCCAGGTCACGGTGACCTCGCGCCGCTCGTCGAGCTCGACGGCCAGGTCCTCCTCGGACAGGGCGAGGTAACCCACGAGCTCGGCGAGCCCGTCGCGCAGCGGGTAGAGCTCGATGATCTCGTGCAGCAGCGCCGAGCTGCGCGACGGGACCACGGTGCGCACCTGCTCGGCGAGGCGCGCGGTGTCGACGAAGGTCTGGTCGTAGAGCGCGGTGGTGTCGAGGTCCTCGACCTCGGCGGCCGGCAGCTCGGAGTCGACCTGGCTGGGCGGGCGCACGTCGTAGAGCGGGCGCTCGAAGGGCAGCGCGATCGCGAGCTGGGGCTCGTCGACCTCGAGACCGATGGTCGGGGGCGCGGCGCGCACGTCGAGGGCGGCGGCCTCGATGGCGCGGACCAGGTCGAGGACCCGGCGGTTCTCCACCCACACCTGGTCGTCGAGGAAGCGGCGCAGCTGCTCGGAGAGGCTGCGCACGGTGGCCTGGGTGCGCTCGGCGGCGTCGTACCAGTCGTGGTGCACCCGCCGCACCCGCGGCTCGACGTCGACGGCGTCGAGGCTCTGGACCCGCGCGAGCAGATCGCTGAGCTCGTCCTGGCGGTCCTGGGAGAGCAGGAAGTCGTAGAACGCCTGGAAGCTGCGGCCCTGGTCGGAGGAGGCGATGTCGGCGCGGTCGCCGACGAGCGAGGCGAGCAGCTCGCCCTTGGCGCCCTCCCAGGTGGCGATCCGCTCACGGGCGGCCCGGTCGAGCGCCCGGAAGTTCTCCTCGACCTCGCGGAAGTCGGCCAGCAGCTCGCGGGCGGTGCTGGAGAAGAACTGGTAGCGCTCGCGGAGCCCGGCACCGTCGAGCACCCGCACTTGGCCGGTCTCGACCTCGGCGATCTCGCGGTCGGTCTCCTCGCGACGGCGGTGCAGCTCGGCGAGCCGGGTCGCGGGGTCGACCTCGGCGCCGTGCACCATCTGGCGCAGCAGGTCGACCAGGGTGTGCAGCCGTGACTCGGTGCCGATGCTGCTGCGGGCCCGCAGGCCGGTGACCCAGCCGTAGGCCTTCTCGAGCGCCGGTGTCGCGTCGTAGTGGACCTCGTCGACGCCGGCCGGGTAGAAGCGCCGCAGCCAGCCGGCCTCCGGCGCCGACCAGTCGTCGAGATAGGCCCTCGCGTCACCGGTGTGCTGCTGCTCGGCCCCCCGCCCGGCATTCGCGACGTGCAGGAAGTCCTCGAGGGACCCGGTCAGCTCGGACTGCGCCAGGGCACCGGAGTTCTCCTCCACGAAGACGCGACCCAGGAATCCCAGGACCAGGGGTGCGTTGCGGGCCCGCAGCAGGCGCCAGGCCGGGTGGGTGTCGGCGAGCAGCTGGATCTCTTCGATGTCCACGCTCACCCTCCTCCACGACGACCTCTCAATGCCGGCCCGAGGGTAGCCGCAGGAACGGACGGTCGGTGGCCCGACGTACCGTGAACGGGGTCAGATCAACGCACCGCTCGGGAGGGTCAGATGAACGCACAACGAGCCGGCTGGTACGCCGACCCTCACGACCAAGCTCAGCTGCGCTACTGGAACGGCAGCGCATGGACCGAGCACCGGTCCCCGAAGCACGGAGGACTGACGCCGGCTCAGGACGGACCCACCGGGCGGTGGTACTTCGTGATCACGCTGGCCAGTCTGGGACTGCTCGCTGCCGTCCCGTTCTTCCACGCCGCATCGCGTCTGGACCGGCCGCAGACCCGCAAGGCGGGCACGGCGATCGCGGCAGTCAGCATCGTGGGGTTCGTGCTCATCGGCCTCTCTCCGACCGACGAGGCAGGCGACCCGACCGGTTGGCTGTCGAGCCTCGGCGCGGTCCTCATGATGTCGGTGATGCTCGTGGCCTCGCTGCTGCTCTTCGGGCTGCGCCGCGAGGTCTACCGGCCCTCCTCGACCGCTGCTCCGCTCCCGGTCACGCCACCCAGCGGCAACCAGGGCGCGATGGCCACCGTCGAGCAGGCACGGCGTCGCCGCGACGAGGCACGCAAGCTGGCCGCCACCGATCCGATGATGGCCCGCGAGCTCGGCATCGGCCGTCCCGACGTGGAGCTGGGCTACGACGACGGCGGGCTGCTCGACCTCAACACGGCCACCCCGGCGCAGCTGAGCACCGTGTGCGGGTTGCCGCCTGCAGTCGCCCACGAGGTCGTGACGGCCCGCTCCGGCCTGGGCCGGTTCCTGGTGGTGGAGGACGCGATCGTCTACGGCCAGGTCGGCGAGGAGCACGCGCCGACACTGCGCGACCGCGGGCTCGTCATCACCGACCTCTGACTCAGAGCGGGGGCACTGCGGCTCAGCGGCGCAGCACCTTCTCCATCGCCTTGCCGCGGGCGAGCTCGTCGACGAGCTTGTCGAGGTAGCGGATCTTCTGCATCAGCGGGTCCTCGACGTCCTCGACGCGCACCCCGCAGACGACGCCGGTGATCAGCGTGGCCTGCGGCCGCAGCGAGGCGGCGGCGAAGAACCCCTCGAAGGTCGTGCCTGCCTCGAGGTGCGCCTCGACCTCGGCCGGGTCCAGACCGGTCAGCCAGTGGACGACCTCGTCGAGCTCGGCACGGGTGCGGCCCTTGCGCTCGAGCTTGGCGACGTAGTGCGGCCACACGTCGGCGATCGGGGTGGTGAAGATCCGGTGCACGCCTCCAGGCTACGTCGCGGGAGGGCCGGGTCGTCCGGGTTGTTCACGTTGGGCGGGTGTCCGGGCCGGCGGGAGTCTCAAGACCGCGGGCCCGGGCAGCCGCAGGACCACTATGCATCGGCCGACGACGACCCGCACCGGCCCACGCGTCGAATACCCGAAGTTGGGGAGGCAGCGTCGACGCGACCTCTCCCCAACCGACCTGACACGTGTCAAGATCGGCTCCGTGCTCCTCGACGTACAGCTCGACGCCCGCCCCCACCAGGCCGCCGCGCGTGCCGCCGAGCTGGCCGCGACGGGGGTGGCCGGCCTGTTCACCTTCGAGGGCCCGCACGACGTCTTCCTCCCGCTCGCGGCCACGGCGAGCCACGGCGTCGACGTCGACCTGATGACCAACGTCGCCATCGCGACGCCGCGCTCGCCGATGCACCTGGCCCACGCGGCGTACGACCTGCAGCTGATGAGCGGTGGCCGGTTCCGGCTCGGGCTGGGCAGCCAGATCCGCCCGCACGTCGAGAACCGGTACGGCGCCACGTGGTCGCGCCCGGCGGCGCGGATGCGCGAGGCGGTGCTGGCGACGCGGGCGATCCTGACGGCGTGGCAGGACGGCACCCGCCTCGACTTCCGTGGCGAGTTCACCAAGCACACGCTGATGCCGCCGACGTTCGTGCCGGGCCCCAACCCGCACGGCATCGCGCCGGTGCTGCTCGGCGCTCTGGGCCCCCTGATGACGCGGGCGGCCGGCGAGGTCGCCGACGGGCTGCTGGTGATGCCGTTCCACAGCCACCGCCACGTGCGCGAGCGGACCCTGCCGGCGCTCGAGGAGGGACTGGCTGCCCGCGAGCCCGGGCGCCCGCGCGCGGACTTCCGGCTCTACCCGCAGGCGATCGTGGCGATGGGCTCGACACCGGAGGAGCAGGCCGCGGCCGACCGGGGCGTGGGCGGGCTGCTGGCCTTCTACGGCTCCACGCCGGCGTACCGCTCGGTGCTCGATGTGGAGGGCTGGGGCGACCTGCAGCCCGAGCTCAACGCGCTCTCCAAGACCGGCGCGGTGGCGGAGATGATGGCGCTGGTGACCACCCGCCACATCGAGACGCTGGCCGTGCGCGGCACGCCGAGCGAGTGCGCCGCCGAGCTCAGGCGCCGCTTCGGCGACCTGGCCGAGCGGGTCTGCTGCTACTTCCCGGGGTACGACGTCGCGCCGGCGCAGCTGGGCGAGCTCGTCGCCACGCTGCGCGACTGAGCGCCGGGCGCCTCGGGCCGGACGGGCCATCCACCCCCAGGGGTGTCGTCGGGCGGGTGAGCCGGGTCGGCCGGGGGGCGGGGTGCACTGGGTAAAGCCCCGAGGGATTCACCACGCCCGGGTGGTCGCTCTCCACCCGACTCGGGGTGGACGGGGTGCCGGGGCCCCGGCCCGGGCAAGTGCCGGGGCCCCGGTCCGACATGCGCAGGACCCCCGCACCCTGGTGGGTGCGGGGGTCCTGGTGCCTCTGCGCCGCGCTGCGTGACGCGTGACCGAAGTCAGCGCGGGGAGCCGGAGACGATCAGTCGCCGACCTTCTTGGCGGCCTCGGTGGTGGCCTTGGCGGCGTTCTCGGCGGTCTTGGCGGCGGCGGTGCCGGTGGCCTTGGCCGAGGACTGCGCCGGGGCGGAAGCCTTCTTGGCGGTCGCGGTGGTCGACTTGGTGCCGGTCTTGGCCGCCGTGGTGGTCTTCTTCGCGGCGGTCTTGGTCGCGGTGGTCGACTTCTTGGCAGCCGTCTTGGTCTGCGTCGAGGCCTTCTTGGCGGTGGTGTTCGCCGCCTTGGTGCCCTGGGTCTTGGTGGTCTTCGCCTTGGCCGAGGTGGTCTTGGCCGAGGTCGTGGCCGCCTTGGTCGACTCCTGGCGACGGATGCGGGTCACCAGGGTCTCGCCGCGCTTGGCGAGGTCGGTGTAGGTCGCGGTCGCGGTGCCCTGGACCTTGCCCGGCAGAGCCAGGGCCTCGTTCTGCAGCTCGGCGACGCGGGCCTCGATGGCGCTGCGGCGGGCCTTGGCGTCCTCGGTGAGGGCGTCGACGCGGGCGTTGACCGTGGTCACGGCCTGCTTGCGCAGGGCCTCGGGCTTGAGGTCGATGTCGGTGACGGACTTCTGCACGCCGGTGATCCGGGTCTGCACGTCGGTGACGTACTCCCGCACGGTCTCGACGACGAGGTCGGCGACGCCGGCGCCGGCGTACAGGCCCTTGGTCGCCTCGGACTTGATGTCGAACTTGGTCTTGGCCATGTCGGCTCCTTCGGTTGGTTCCCGGTGGATGCCGGGCGTTCTGGTACGCGCCGCTCAGACGAGCGGCGTACGTCGGGTGGTCGTTCAGTCCTCGTCGACGCTGGGCTCGTCCGGGGCGGCGACCCCGGCCTGCGCCTCGTTCATCGCGAGGAAGGACTGGTAGACGTCGAGCAGCGACTGCTTCTGCCGCTCGGTCAGGTACGTGTCACCGAGCACGGCGAGCTCCACCGAACCGCCGACGCCGTCGTCGGGGCTGACGATGCCGGCGCGGATGTAGAGCTGCTCGGCGGAGATCCGCAGCGCTCGGGCGAGCTGCTGCAGCACCTCGGCGGACGGCTTGCGCAGCCCGCGCTCGATCTGGCTCAGGTAGGGGTTCGACACGCCGGCCTGCTCGGCGAGCTGCCGCAAGGAGAGCTGCGCACTGGTGCGCTGCTCCTTGAGGTAGTCACCCAGCGTCCCGACTGCGTTCGAGACCTTTCCCTTTGCCATGTCCCCCATAGTGCTTGCTCCTGCTAGCGCTTGCAAGTGCTAGCGGCTGTGTGACGAGTCACTACCGGTTGGTAACCCCAATGAAACAACGGAATCTGCCGCGCTAGCACCGCTAGCAGGCACCATCGGCATCGCCCAGAACGGGTAGATCGGCCGGGTGAGCACGCACGCCGCGTCTACTCTCTCCCGGTGCAGCGCCGACGCCTGATCGCCATCGCGGTCTACCTCATCGTGTCGGTCCTCGCGCTGCTGCTGGTCGCGGGCCACGGGCCGTGGACCGGACGCGTGCTCTTCACCGTCAGCGACAGCCACGGCATGCACACCGGCGACGTGCCGGTGGTGCTCCTGTGGCTGGCGGGCATGGCGTGCAGCGTCGCACTCTGGCGCGACGACTCCCCCTGAGCGCACCATGGGGAGATGACGTCAGCGATCGACCTGCACGGCGCCCCGCACGTGGCGCGCTACCTGGAGACCAACGGCGAGGACGGCTACCACTGGCGCAACGGCACCACGGTCCTGGTCCTCTTCACGACCGGACGCCGCTCCGGTGAGCCGCGCACCAACGCGCTGATCTTCCGCCCCTGGGGCGACGCCTACCTCGTGATCGCCTCGAAGGGCGGCGCCGACTCGCCCCCGGCGTGGTTCCTCAACCTCTCCGACGACCCCGAGGTCGAGGTGCAGGTCAAGGACCGCCGCATCCCCGTCCGCGCCCGCGTCGCGACCCCGGAGGAGAAGCCGGAGATGTGGCGCACCATGGTCGAGGCCTGGCCCGACTACGACGACTACCAGGCCAGCACCGACCGCGAGATCCCCGTGGTCGTGCTCGAGCCCCGCTGACCCCGACCGGCAAGGGCGCCAGCGACCCGCCGTTGGTCGAGCAGCGAGGAGCGCCAGCGACGAGCGTCGCCGAGACCCGGTGAGTGACTCGCAGACCGCAACCGTGTTCGCCGTACGCCATGGACTCACCCGGTTTCGGCATCGCTCGAGCCTTCGGCCCTCGCTGCTCAACCAACGATGGACCGCCGCTGGTCGAGCAGGGAGGAGCGCCAGCGACGAGCGACGCCGAGACCCCGTGAGCTGCCCACTCGCCGTACGCCATGGGCTCACCGCGTTTCGCGACGGTTGCTGCGCAACCTCCTCAACCAACGGACGCGCGGCAGCGCCGTTGGTCGAGCAGCGAGGCCGGGAGCGAAGTGCTCCTAGGTTCGTCGGTGGAAGGTGACCTGGTTGTCAGCCCCGACGTCGCTCTCGTACCCCGGATCATGAATCCGGCGGTGATGGTAGGGGCAGAGGAGTCGTCCACGGTCGAGGTCGGTGTGTCCGTGGCACGACCACGGGTCGTCGTGGTGGGCGTGGCACATCGCCGGTGGTGCATCACAGCCCCGAGCGGTGCAACCGCCGTCACGGATGCCCATCGCGATCCGCTGACCCGGGGTGAAGTACCGCTTCGCACGCCCCACATCCAGAGGCTGACTCTTGCCGCCCAGCACCACCGGCACGACGCCCGCCTCGCAGGCCAGGCGGCGTGCGGTGGCGGCGCTGATCCGGTCACCGGTGTCGAGGGTGGCAGCCGCAAGGCCATCCTTGAGGGAGTCGAGGGTCATCGTCACCACCACCGTGGCGTTCACACCGCCGGCCTTGGGCAGTTCCTTCGGGTCCAGGCGCTCGATCAGCTCGACGAACGCCGCACCCAACCGCTGCGCCGTCGGACGGCGTACCGGCACCGGTGCCTGCTCCTCGTGCTCGCCCTCGTCGGCGGCACGATTCGCCATCTGGTGCTTAGGTGCCGCGAATGCGAGCAGCGCCCGCTCCAGCATCTGCCCGGCCAGCAGCGGCACCGTGAAGGACCCCTTGATCCGGCCGTGGCCGTCCTCGCGCATCCGGAACACCGCCGACTTCTCCGCCTCGCGCTCCTCGCGCTCGAGCTGCTCGGCCTCCCACGCCTCAGCCACCTCGGGTGCCACGACCTCGAGGATGCGGCGGCCCAGCACCCGCAGCGCCTTCGCGTCGTGGACCTCCGCGAACGCCACCAGCGCCTTGGTTGCCTGCTCCAACACACCGGCGTCCAGGTCGTCTGGCAGCTCATCGAGCGCCGTGCAGATCACCGACGCCTGCTCGGCGATGACATCGCCACGGCCGAGTGCTTCCCGCACCAGGTCGTACCGATCCAGCCCCGCGGCCAGGCGGACCTGGCGGAACGAGTCCCGCTTCGTCGACCGCGTGGCGTTGGAGTGCCACACCGCCACCGACGGCGACGCGTTCGTCTCCGCCACCGCCACCGTCTCGGCGTGGGCGAGGGTCCTCGACTTCAGCTCGGTCACCCTCGACTCGAGCTGCGAGAAGTCGACCAACGCCTCCGCCGTCGCGGTCTGGCTCATCGACCACAGCGGTGTCTCGGCGAGCTCGTCGAGCAGCGAGTGCATGCGCGCGAGCGCCCCGTTGATGGGGTGCGCCGCGGTGGTGGCCATGAGTAAAGTATCTCAGGGACCACCGACAAAGCACCAGGTCAGAAGCCGTTTTCCACAGGCAGATCGAAACTTTTTTCGAGATGATCTCTTCGGTGCACAAGCGACTGGTCGATGGTGCAAAAGTGACTGGTCGGTGGTGCAAAACTGACTGCTCGGCCGTCAACCGTGCAGCCGCTGGTACGCCGCGACCGCGCCGGGGTGCAGCGGCACGGAGCCGGTCTGGATCATGGACGGCGGGGCGAGGTACTGGACCCCTCGCGCCGACTCGGGCACCAGCGCGGCGGCGTCGCGGGCCAGCGTCTCGACCACGGCGGCGGCGAGGTCGTCGGCGAGGTCGGCGCGGGCCAGCAGGAGGTTGGGGACGCCGATGGTGCTGGTGACGGTGCCGGCGTACGCGACGTCGGGGGCGCGGCGGGAGCGGTAGGGGTAGCCGGAGACCTCGGCCATCGGCTCGGCCCAGGCGCCGAGGTCGAGCATCCGCAACGGACGGGTGGCGTCGAGGGCGGCGATGGCGGGGGTGGGGATGCCGCCCGACCAGAGCACGGCGTCGACGCTGCCGTCGTCGAGGGAGGTCAGCGACGCGGCGAGCCCGGCGTTGCGCACCTCGACCACGCCCGCCCCGCGACCGCCCTCTCCACGACCCCCCGTCTGCAGCCCGGCGGCCTCGAGCAGCACCCCGCCCGACACGGCCGCGCCCGACCCGGCGGCGCCGAGCACCACCGACCGCCCGCGCAGCCCAGCGACGTCGCGCACCGGCGAGTCGGGCGGCACCAGCAGCTGCAGGTAGTTCTCATAGGTGCGCGCCAGCGCCACCACGCCCTCGGCCGGGTCGCCCGAGCCGGCCTCGACGCTGTCGGCGAGCGCCAGCCCGATCCCGGCGTCGCCGTCCGCGAGCCGGCGCAGGTTGTCCACCGACCCGGCGGTCACGGCGACCTCGACGGCCAGCCCGTCGACCCGCGCCTCGAGCCGGGGCGCGAGCAGCGCGCCGAAGGCGGCGTAGATCCCGCCGTCGTCACCGGCCGCCAGCCGCAGCCGTCGTACGTCGGCAGCGCAGCCGGGCAGCGCCAGCCCGACGGCACCGGCGCCGAGACCGGCCAGCAGCGCGCGGCGCCCCACCGGGTTCACGGGCCCTCCCCGGGCACGGGCAGGCTGACCCGCACCAGCACCCCGCCGCGCGGGCCGGGCCCCACCGACAGGTCGCCCCCGGCGCCGCGCAGCAGCTCGCGGGCAATGGAGAGCCCCAGCCCCGAGCCGTGCGGGTCGTCGGAGCCGCGCCAGAACCGTTCGGCGGCGCGCGACCACTCCCCCTCGGCCAGCCCGGGCCCGTCGTCGTCGACCTCGACCACCACCTGCCGCCCAGCGGCACCACCAGCGACAGCAGCAGGGGCGTCGGCACGCAGGCACACCCCCGCCCCCGCTCCGGCGTGCCGCACCGCGTTGTCGAGCACCACGTCGAGCACCTGCTCGAGGTCGTCGCGGGCCACCTCGAGGTCGGGCACCGGCTCGACCACGACCACCGACTGCTCGGCGGCGGCCGCGGCGGGCGCCCACGCCTCGACCCGCTCGGCCAGCACCTGCGCCAGCGGCGCGAGGGTCTGCGGCGCCCGTGCACCGGCGACCCCGGAGGTGCCGCTCTCCTGCGCCCTGGCCAGGCGCAGCAGCTGGTCGAGCAGCCGCTCGAGGCGCTCGAGCTCGCTGGTCAGCCCGGCGTGCGTGCGGGCGCCGGAGTCGTGCAGATGGGCGCCCAGCGAGTCGGCGCGCAGCCGCACCGCGGCGAGCGGGTTGCGCAGCTGGTGGGAGGCGTCGGCCACCAGGCGGCGCTGGTCGTCGAGCGAGCGCTGCACCACCTCGACCATCCGGTTGAACTCGTCGACCAGCCCGCGCAGCTCGGGCGGCCCGCTGGCCAGCACCGCACCACCGCCGCGACCGCCCTGGGCGAGGTCGTGGGCGGCGCTCTCGAGGGAGTGCACCGGGCGCACCGCCCACCGCGAGAGCCACCGGGCCAGAGCGAGCGCGGCGAGCAGCAGCGCCACCCCGACGAGCAGCACCCACCCCCAGCCGCGCGCCACGTCGCCGGCGGCCGCGCCGGTGTCGACGCGCAGCAGCGCCAGCGCGGCGACGTCGCCGTCCTCGAAGGCGACCGCGCTGCGCAGGGGCTGGTCGCGGGTCCAGGGCAGCACCCGCTCGAGCGCCGGGGTGGGCTGGCCGACCAGGCCGACCCGCACCGCCTCGGCGACCTCCGCCTCCCCGGTGTCGAGGGCGCCCGCCCCGGCCAGCACGCGTCCGGTGGCGTCGGTGACGAGCACGTCCTCGTCGTAGACCTCGTGGTAGCGCGCGACCGCCGCGGCCACGTCGCCCTCGCGGGCGGCCAGCTCGGCGAGCACGCTCAGCTGACGGTCGCGCTCGACCGCGAGCGCCGCCGTACGCCGGTCGCCCAGGGCCACCGCGAGCGGTACCGACAGCGCCAGGAGCGCGCCGACCAGCAGCAGCCCCACCACGAGCCGGACCCGTCGCTCCACCTGTTCCCCCGCCCCGTCCCGGCCGGCTCAGCCGCCGAGCCGGTAGCCGAAGCCCCGGACCGTGTGCAGCGGCAGGTCGGGGCCCAGCTTGCTGCGCAGCGAGGCCACGAAGAAGTCGAGCGAGCGCGAGCGGCCCAGCGCGGGGGTGCCCCACACGTGCAGCTGCACGGCCTCGCGGCTCACCGCCTCGCCGGGCTGGGCGGCCAGCGCCTCGAGCACGTCGAGCTCGGTGGCGGTCAGCGCGACCTCGGCGCCGTCGCGGGTGGCGCGGCGTGCGCCGAGGTCGAGGGCCAGCCCGCCCCAGGCCAGCGTGGCGGCGCCCTCGCGGGCGGTGTCCTCGACGCGGCTGCGGCGCAGCAGGGCGTGCACCCGGGCCACCAGCACGGCCTGCCCGACGGGCTTGACCAGGTAGTCGTCGGCGCCCGCGCGCAGCCCCAGCACGGTGGCGCCGTCACCGTCGCGGGCGGTGAGCACGAGCACCGGCACGGTCGAGGCGCGGCGCAGGGTGCGCAGGAAGTCGAGGCCGTCCATGTCGGGCAGCCCCAGGTCGAGCACCACGAGGTCGGCGCCGGCCACCTGGTGCAGCCCGTCGTCGCCGCGCCGGCAGTGGGTCACGCCCCACCCGGCCCCTTCGAGCGTCTCCACGAGGGCCGCGGCGACCCCGGCGTCGTCCTCGACGAGCAGCAGCTGCACCCCGGGATCGTACGCCGCCGCCGGCACCGCGGCGGCGTACGTCACGCTCGGCGTCAGGCTCAGAGGACGCCGGCGACCGTGGAGCGGACCTGGTCGACGGCCAGGGCCAGGAAGGTCAGCGCGCACAGCACCATCACCACGTTGGCGAAGGGCTTGTTGCGCCACTCCTTGGGGGTGCGGTCGGTGTTGAGCAGCCAGATCAGGGTGATCGCGAGGAACGGCATGAACAGCGCGCCGAGCACGCCGTAGGCGAGGATCAGGTAGACGGGCTTGCCGAGGAAGAGCATCAGCATCGGCGGCAGGGTCAGCCACAGCACGTAGGCGCGGTACCAGCGCCCGCCGCCCTGGCGGTCGGCGTGGTCGGTGGGCAGGCCGCGCACGTGGCCGGCGAAGTCGGCGAACATCAGGCTGACGCCGTTCCACACGCCGACCAGCGAGCTCATCGCCGCGGCCCAGAAGCCGACGAGGAAGATGGTGCCGGTGGCGGCGCCGTACCGGTCGCGCAGCACCTCGGAGAGGTCGAGCAGGCCCTTGTCGCCGGTGTCGACGGCGATGCCGGCGGAGTAGAGCAGCTCGGCGCCCACGACGAGGGTGGCGATCACGAAGATGCCGGTGACCAGGTAGGCGACGCCGTTGTCGAGGCGCATCACGCGCATGAAGGCGGGGGTCGACCAGCCCTTCTCGCGCAGCCAGTAGCCGTAGGCGGCCAGGGTGATGGTGCCGCCGACGCCGCCGGCGACGCTGAGCACGTTGATCAGGGCGCCGTCGGGGATGCGCGGGGCGAGCCCGGCGGCCATGTCGGGCAGGTTGGGCAGGGTGACGACGGCGGCGGCGACCATGCAGACGAACATCAGCAGCACCAGCAGGCTCAGCGTCTTCTCGAAGATCGCGTAGCGCCCCGACCACACCAGCGCCAGGCCGATCAGCCCGGAGACGATGCCCCAGGCGGTGACGCCGAGCACCGGGAAGAGAGCGTGCAGGGCCAGGCCGGTGCCGGCCATCGCGGCGGCGCCGTAGACGAAGCCCCAGATCACGATGTAGGGCCCGAAGTAGATGTGGGTCCAGCGCCCCAGGCTGCTCCACCCCTCGAAGATGGTGCGCCCGGTCGACAGCGAGAAGCGCCCGGCGCCCTCGACGAGCACCACCTTCATCACGCAGCCGACGACCACGGCCCACAGCAGCGCGTAGCCGTACTTGCTGCCCGCGATCATCGTGGCGACCAGGTCGGCGGCGCCCACACCGGTGGCCGCGACCACCAGGCCGGGGCCGATCAGCCGCCAGCGCGGCGGGGTGCCGGCGTCGGTGCCGGCGTCGGTGCCGGCGTGGGGGGTGGTGCTCATGGGTGCCTCCTGGGGTCTGGAGACCCGAGCATGTGACCGCCGCCACCGTGACGCCAACCACACCAGCGCCATCCCGCGCGATCCTCACACGATCCAAAGACAGCGCCCACCGCCTGGTCGAGCAGGGAGGAGCGCCACCACGCACCGCTGGTCGAGCAGGGAGGAGCGCCACCACCCACCGCTGATCGAGCAGGGAGGAGCGCCAGCGACGAGCGACGCCGAGACCCGGTGAGGACCGCGCTCGCCGTACGCCATGGACTCACCGGGTTTTCGGCATCGCTCGAGCCTTCGGCCCTCGCTGCTCAACCAACGGTGCCGGGAGCGGAGTGCTCCTAGGTTCGTCGGTGGAAGGTGACCTGGTTGTCGGCGCCGATGCGGCTCTCGTACTCGGGGTCATGGATTCGGCGGTGGTGGTAGGGACACAACAGCCGCCCGCGGTCGAGGTCGGTGTGGCCGTGGCACGACCACGGGTCGTCGTGGTGGGCGTGACACATCGCCGGCGGGGCGTCGCAGCCCCGGGCGGTGCAGCCGCCGTCACGGATACCCATCGCGACCCGCTGAGCCGGGGTGAAGTACCGCTTCGCACGCCCCACATCCAGAGGCTGACTCTTCCCACCAAGCACCACCGGCACGACACCGGCCTCGCACGCCAGACGACGTGCGGTGGCGGCGCTGATCCGGTCACCGGTGTCGAGCGTGGCGGCCACCAGGCCGTCCTTGAGAGAGTCGAGGGTCATCGTCACCACCACCGTGGCGTTCACACCACCCGCCTTCGGCAGCTCCTTGGGATCCAGGCGCTCGACGAGCTCCACGAACGCCGCACCCAACCGTTCCGCTGTGGGGCGGCGTACCGGCACCGGCGCCTGCTCCTCGCGCTCTTCGTGCTCGTCCGCGTCGGCGGCGGCGCGGTTCGCGATCTGGTACTTGGGGGCGGCGAACGCCAGCAGCGCCCGCTCCAACATCTGCCCGACCAGCAGCGGCACGGTGAACGAGCCCTTGATCCGGCCGTGGCCGTCCTCGCGCATCCGGAACACCGCCGACTTCTCCGCCTCGCGCTCTTCCTTCGCGAGCTGTTCGGCCTCCCAGGCCTCGGCGACCTCGGGTGCGACCACCTCGAGGATGCGTCGCCCCAGGACACGGAGCGCCTTCGCGTCGTGGACCTCCGCGAACGCCACCAGCGCCTTGGTCGCCTGCTCCAACACCGACGGGTCCAGGTCGTCGGGCAGCTCGTCCAGCGCTGTGCAGATCACCGACGCCTGCTCCGCGATCACATCGCCACGACCGAGCGCTTCCCGCACCAAGTCGTAGCGGACGAGCCCCTCAGCCAGGCGCACCTGGCGGAACGATTCGCGCTTCGTCGACCGGGTGGCGTTGGAGTGCCACACCGCCACCGACGGCGACGCGTTCGTCTCCGCCACCGCCACCGTCTCGGCGTGCGACAACAGCTGCGAGCGCACCTCCACCAACCGGGC
>NZ_JBDYKJ010000057.1:0-32486 GCF_040012395.1 Nocardioides sp. 31GB23
TGCTCAACCTCGGCGGCCACCGGCCCACCCTCCCCGGGCGCACATGACCCACGGAAGAGACAGGAGAGCCAGATTTGGGCCGGGTCAGGTGACGGGGAGGGCGACGTACGTCGTCTCCAGGTACTCCTCGATGCCCTCGAAGCCGCCCTCGCGGCCGAAGCCGGAGGCCTTGACGCCGCCGAAGGGTGCCGCGGGGTTGGAGATCAGGCCGGTGTTGACGCCGACCATGCCGAAGTCGAGCGCCTCGGCCATCCGGATCGTGCGGGACAGGTCGCGGGTGTAGACGTAGGAGGCCAGGCCGTACTCGGTGGCGTTGGCGGCCGCGACGGCCTCGTCCTCGGTCGTGAAGGTGGTGATCGGCGCGACCGGGCCGAAGATCTCCTCGGTGTTGATCGCCGACTCGGCGGGCACGTCGAGGAGCACGGTCGGCTGGTAGAACCACCCGGCGCCGTCGGGGCGTCCGCCGCCGGTGACCACCCGGGCCCCGTCGTGCACGGCGTCGGTGACCAGCCGGGCGACCGAGTCGACCGCGTCCTCGTCGATCAGCGGGCCGACGTCGACGCCCTCGTCCTGGCCGCGGCCCAGCGAGAGGGCGCCCATCCGGGCGGCGAGCTTCTCGGCGAACTCGGCGGCGACGTCCTGGTGCACCAGGAAGCGGTTGGCCGCGGTGCAGGCCTCGCCCATGTTGCGCATCTTGGCCACCATCGCGCCGTCGACCGCGGCGTCGAGGTCGGCGTCGGCGAAGACCAGGAACGGGGCGTTGCCGCCCAGCTCCATGCTCACCCGCTGCAGCTGGTCGGCCGACTGGCGCACCAGGGTGCGGCCCACGCCGGTCGAGCCGGTGAAGGAGACCTTGCGCAGCCGGTCGTCGCCCTGCAGCGCCTGGCTCATCTCCTTGGCGTGGGTGGAGGGCAGCACGTTGAGCACCCCGTCGGGCAGCCCCGCCTCGCCGAGGATGGCGGCCAGCGCCAGCATCGTGAGCGGCGTCTGGGCCGCCGGCTTGACCACCATCGTGCAGCCGGCGGCGACCGCCGGGCCGATCTTGCGGGTGCCCATCGCCAGCGGGAAGTTCCACGGGGTCACGA
The DNA here is from genome assembly GCF_040012395.1 of Nocardioides sp. 31GB23. Lineage (NCBI taxonomy): Bacteria > Bacillati > Actinomycetota > Actinomycetes > Propionibacteriales > Nocardioidaceae > Nocardioides > Nocardioides sp. 31GB23. The sequence continues at coordinate 1,086 of NZ_JBDYKJ010000057.1, forward strand.
AGAAGCACGGCCCGACGGGCTTCTTGATCGTCAGCAGGCGGCTGCCGCCGGCCGGTGCCTGCATCCACCGGCCGTGGATGCGCACCGCCTCCTCGGAGTACCACCGGAAGAACTCGTTGCCGTAGCCGACCTCGCCCTTGGCCTCCTTGACGGTCTTGCCCATCTCGAGGCTCATCAGCATCGCCAGGTCGTCGGCCCGGTCGGCGATCATCTCGAAGGCGCGGCGCAGGATCTCGCCGCGCTCACGCGGCGGCGTCGCGGCCCAGGCGGGCTGGGCGGCCACCGCGGCGTCGAGCGCCTCGACGGCGTCGCCCACGGAGGCGTCGGCGACCCGGGTCAGCACCGAGCCGTCGGCCGGGTCGTGCACGGTGAAGGTGGCGCCGTCCTCGGCGTCGCGCCAGCGGCCCCCCACGAGGAGTCGGCGGTGCTCGTCGGGCAGCAGGGCGGCGAGGTCGGGGGTCAGGTCGGGACCGGTCATGGCGCGATCCTCGCACCACGACCGGCTCCACCCAACGCCCTTCACCCGTCCGGCGGGTCGTGGCATACTCGGACACGTCGACTTCGGAGGGAGCACTCAGAAGACGGCTGTGGACCCCTCGCCGACCCCATGCGGCGAGGGGTTCACCTCTTTCGCAGCATCGCCTCGACGAGCGGGCCCGCGGTGCGCGAGCCCGACTCGCCCACCTCGACGTACGCCGCGACCGCGAGGTCGCCCTGGGCGGCCACCATCCAGGCGTGGGTGAGCACCTCGCCGTCGCGCTCGAACTCGGCGGTGCCGGTCTTGGCCAGCACGGCCGGGCCGGGCAGGTCGGCCAGCCCGCGACCGCTGCCCGAGACCACCACCTCGCGCAGCATCGAGCGCAGCGCCTCGGCCTCGCCCCTCGTCAGCGGTGCGGCCCCCTCGGGCGGGTCGTCGGTGTAGCCCTCGACCAGCGTCGGCACCACGGTCGCGCCCTCCTGCACGCTGGCGACCACGGCCGCCATCGCCATGGGCGAGGCCAGCACCCGGCCCTGGCCGATCAGCGCGGCGGCGGCCTCGGTGTCGGTCTCGGGCTGGGGCACGCTGCCGAAGTACGCCGGGAAGCCGAGGTCGTGGTCGATGCCCAGGCCCAGCGTGGCGGCGGCGTCGTAGAGGTCGGTGCCGTCGATGCGCCCGCCCTCGGCGATCAGGGCGGTGTTGCACGAGCTCGCGATCGCCCGCCGCAGCGGGATCGGCCCCAGGTCGGCCGCGGGGTAGTCGGAGTAGTTGGTGAAGCGGCGCCCGTCGACGACGACGCCGGGGGTGCAGCGCACCGTCGATCCCGGGGTCAGCCCGGAGCGCAGCAGCGCCAGGCTGGTGACGATCTTGAAGGTGCTGCCCGGCGCCGCCTGGCCGAACGTCGCGACGTTCGTCGCCCCGACCCCGGGCCCGTTGGCGGCCGCCAGCACCTCACCGGTGCTGGGCCGCAGGGCGACCAGGGCGCTGGCGGGGCCGACGCCGGCCAGCAGCTGCTCGGCGGTGCGCTGCAGGTCGACGTCGAGGCTGAGCACCAGGTCGTCTCCGTCGGTGGCCGGCATCGCCACCAGCTCGCGCTCGCCCCCGCTGGCGCCGGGGGCGTCGTCGACGGCGCGCACCAGCATGCCCGGGCTGCCGCGCAGCTCCTCGTCGTAGCGCGCCTGCAGGCCCGAGAGGCCGGCCCGGTCACCCATGCGGTAGACGCCGGGCTGGTCGGCCATCATCTCGGCGGTCACCTCGCCGACGCTGCCCAGCAGCTCGGCGGCGAAGTCGCGGGTCGGGGCCAGGGGCTGCTCGTCGGCGATGGCGACCACGCCCGCGGTGGACTCGGCGGCCTGGGCCACCGGGCCCGGGACCTCGGCGGCCCGGTAGACGATCGCCTCGACGAAGGCCCGCTCCCCCGCCGCCTCGACCCGGTCGCGGTACGCCGCCACGTCGAGGTCGGCGAGCCCGGCCAGGCGCTCGGCGGCGCGCACCGCCTGCTTCGGCGAGACCGCCCCTCGGTCGACCCCGAGGCGCACGACCGGCCGCTCGGTCACGATCGGCTCGCCCCCGGCGCCGACGACGTCGCCCCGCGACGCGCCCAGGGTGGAGGCGTCGAGCACCTCGCCCTCGACCAGGCTGGGCTCGACCACGCCCGGCTGCCACACCGCGCGCCACTCGTCGTCGACCAGGCGCAGGCTGGTGGTCGACTCGTAGGACCACTCGCCCGCCGGCAGCGCCCAGGTCCAGCCCAGGTCGACCTCGGCGACGTCGCCGCTGCGGCTGACGTCGAGCACCTCGACCCGGGGCTCGACGCCGCCGAAGGCCGGCTCCAGGCCCGCGACCAGCCCGGCGTGGGCCTCGTCCGCGGCAGCGGCGGCCGGCTCGGCCAGCGGCACGGAGCCCGGCGCGCCCGCCGCGAGGGCGGCGGCGTACGCCTCGGCGGCCGGGCGCGGCTCGGGCCCGCTCAGCGTGTCGGCGACCTGGTCGCAGCCGGTGAGGCCCGCCGAGGCGAGCACCCCCGCACCGAGGAGGGCCAGGGTCCCGAGTCGTCGCATGCGACGTTCCTACCAGCACCCGCCCCCAGGACGGGTGCAGGCAGGATCAGGGCTTCTTGTGGCGCGGCTTCCTGCGGTCGAAGTCGCCCGCGGGCTTGTCGCCGCGCGGCGGGCGGGAGCCGCCGCCGCGGGGACCGTTGTCGGCGCGCAGCTCGATCAGCTTGCCCGAGATGCGCGTGTCGGCCAGTGCCGAGAACACCTCGGGGCCCAGGTCGGCCGGCAGCTCGACGAGCGAGAAGTCGGGCCGGATCTGGATCTTGCCGAAGTCGCTGCGCGAGAGGCCGCCCTCGTTGGCCAGCGCGCCCACGATCTGGCGCGGCTCGACCTTGTGGCGCTTGCCCACGTTGATGCGGTACGTCGCCAGGTTGGCGTCGCCGCCGCGGCGCGGGGCCCGCTCGGCGCGGGCCTGGCCGGAGCGCTCGTCGCGCCCGCTCGGCGCGGAGCGGCGCTCCTCGCGCTGGGCGCGGGCCCGGTCGGCCTCGGGGTCGATCAGCAGCGGGGTCTCGCCCTGCGAGAGCACCGCCAGGGCCGCGGCCACGTCGACCTCGGGCACGTCGTGCTCGCGCACGTAGTGGGCCACCACGTCGCGGAAGCGGTCGATGGTCGCGGTGTCGGCCAGCGCCTCGGTGATCTGGTCGTCGAAGCGCGCCAGCCGGGTGGTGTTGACGTCCTCGGCGGTCGGCAGCTGCATCTGGGTCAGCGGCTGCTTGGTGGCCTTCTCGATGTGCTTGAGCAGGTAGCGCTCGCGCGGGGTGATGAACGAGATCGCGTCACCGGTGCGACCCGCGCGGCCGGTGCGGCCGATGCGGTGCACGTAGGACTCGGTGTCGGTGGGGATGTCGTAGTTGACGACGTGGCTGATCCGCTCGACGTCGAGGCCGCGGGCGGCGACGTCGGTGGCGACCAGGATGTCGAGCTTGCCGGCCTTGAGCTGGTTGACGGTGCGCTCGCGCTGGGCCTGGGCGACGTCGCCGTTGATGGCGGCCGCGGAGTAGCCGCGGGCCCGCAGCTTCTCGGCCAGGGTCTCGGTCTCGTTCTTGGTGCGGACGAAGACGATCATCCCCTCGAAGTTCTCGACCTCGAGGATGCGCGTCAGCGCGTCGACCTTCTGCGGGTAGGAGACCGTGAGGTAGCGCTGGGTGATGTTGGCCGCGGTGGTCGCGCTGCGCTTGACCGTGATCTCGGCCGGGTCCGACAGGTACTTCTTGGACAGCCGGCGGATCTGCGCGGGCATGGTGGCCGAGAACAGCGCCACCTGCTTGTCGTCGGGGGTGTCGGCCAGGATCGTCTCGACGTCCTCGGCGAAGCCCATGTTGAGCATCTCGTCGGCCTCGTCGAGCACCAGGAAGCGCAGCTGCGACAGGTCGAGCGTGCCCTTCTCGAGGTGGTCCATGATCCGGCCGGGGGTGCCGACGACCACGTGGACGCCGCGGCGCAGCGCCGAGAGCTGCACACCGTAGGCCTGGCCGCCGTAGACGGGCAGCACGTGCACGCCGCGCATGCGGGCGGCGTACTTCTCGAACGCCTCGCAGACCTGCAGGGCGAGCTCGCGGGTGGGGGCGAGCACCAGCGCCTGCGGGCTCTTCTGCGAGATGTCGAGGTTGGAGAGGATCGGCAGCGCGAACGCGGCGGTCTTGCCGGTGCCGGTCTGCGCCAGGCCGACGACGTCGCGGCCCTCGAGGAGGGTCGGGATCGTCGCGGCCTGGATGGCCGAGGGGGTCTCGTAGCCCACGTCGGACAGTGCCTTGAGCACCGGCTCGGACAGACCGAGATCGACGAAGGTCGGAACCTGCTCGTCGACGGTCGTGGGGTCGGTGTCAGAGGAAGTCACTGCCATAAGGTAGTGCGTCTCGGCCGTCGGCCCCGATTCCTGCGCGCGGTGGCCTGGATCACGCCCCGCCGCCCGGGTCACCGCAGGGGTCACTCCACGGTGACCGACTTGGCCAGGTTGCGCGGCTTGTCGGCGTCGAGCCCCAGGTGCTTGGCGGCGTGGTAGGCCAGCACCTGCAGCGGGATGGTGAGCAGGATCGGGTCGATCTCGCGCTCGTTGCGCGGCACGTCGATGCGGTGCGTGCCGGGCGCCGCCGACAGGTCGCCCAGGTCGACGCCCTCGTGGGTGACCACGACCAGCGGGCCGCGACGCGCGGCGATCTCGTGCAGGGCCGCGACGTTGCGCTCGACCAGCTCGTCGTCGGGCACCAGCGCCACCGTCGGCACGTCCTCGCTGATCAGCGCGAGCGGGCCGTGCTTGAGCTCGGAGGTCTGGTACGCCTCGGCGTGGCGGTAGGTGATCTCCTTGAACTTCTGCGCGCCCTCGCGGGCCACGGGGAAGCCACGGACCCGGCCGATGAAGAAGAGGCTGTCGCTGGCGGCGAGCCGCTCGGCGACCTTCGCGAGCTCGTCGTCGCGGTCGAGGACCGACTGGATCTGCTCGGGCAGCTGCTGCAGGCCGGCGATGAGCCGCTTGCCGTCGGCGATCGACAGGTCGCGCACCCGGCCCAGCTGCAGGGCCAGCAGCGAGAAGGCCAGGAACATCGTGGTCAGCGCCTTGGTGCTGGCCACGGCCACCTCCGGGCCGGCGTGCAGGTAGATGCCGCCGTCGCACTCGCGGGCGATCGCGCTGCCCACGACGTTGACCAGGCCGACTACGCGCCCGCCCTTGCGGCGGATCTCCTGCACCGCGAGCAGGGTGTCGATGGTCTCGCCCGACTGGCTGACCGCCACGTAGAGCGTGTCGGGCTCGATGACCGGGTCGCGGTAGCGGAACTCGCTGGCCGCCTCGGCGTCGGCGGGGATGCGGGCCAGCTCCTCGATCATCGAGGCGCCCATCTGCCCGACGTAGTAGGCGGAGCCGCAGCCGAGGATCTTGACGCGCCGGATGGCCCGCAGCTCGCGGGCGTCGAGGTTGAGCCCGCCCAGGTGGGAGGTGCCGAAGCGCTCGTCGAGCCGGCCGCGCAGCACCCGCTCGGCGGCGCGGGGCTGCTCGAGCATCTCGGCGTGCATGAACGACTCGTGCTCGCCGATCTCGTACGCCGCCGGGTCGACGTCGACGCGGGCGGCGTCACGGTGGGTGCGGTGCAGCTGGGCGGTGTCGTGGCGGTAGGTGGTGAAGCCCTGCGCGGTCACCGTGGCCATCTCGCCGTCGTCGAGGTAGGCGACGGTGGTGGTGTAGCGCACCAGGGCGGCCAGGTCGCTGGCCACGTGCATCTCCTTGTCGCCGACGCCGACGATCAGCGGGCTGCCGTTGCGGGCTACCACGATGCGGTCGGGGAAGTCGGCGTGCACGACCGCCAGGCCGTAGGTGCCCTCGACGGCGCCCAGGGCGTCGGCGACCCGGCCCTCGAGGGTGTCGGCGCCCGAGCGGGCCACCAGGTGGGCCAGCACCTCGGTGTCGGTGTCGGAGGCCAGCTCGACGCCCTCGTCGGCGAGCATCGCCCGCAGCGAGGAGGCGTTGTCGAGGATGCCGTTGTGCACGACCGCGACGCGGCCCGCGACGTCGGTGTGCGGGTGCGCGTTGTGGTCGGTCGCCGGGCCGTGGGTGGCCCAGCGCGTGTGGCCGATGCCGACCTTGCCGCCGAAGCGGGCCGGCACCTCCTCGGCGAGGTCGCGCACCCGCCCCGAGCGCTTGGCCACGCGCAGCGCACCGCCGGTGCCGAGCACGGCCATCCCGGCCGAGTCGTAGCCGCGGTGCTCGAGGCGGCCGAGCCCCTCGAGCAGCAGCGGGGCTGCCTGCTGGGTGCCGATGTAGCCGACGATTCCGCACATGGTGGTGCCTCCTGGGTGGTCGTGCCGTGGTTCGTGCAGGGTGGACGTGCAGGGGTGGACGGCCTCAGCCGTAGACGATCCGGCGCAGCTGGCGCTCGGAGAGGGCGGGTGGTGCCACCACGCGCTCGGCCAGCTCGGCCGCGACGCGGGTGAAGATCTCGGGGTTGCGCAGCCCGCGCGCCTGCAGCGCGGCGTGGCGGCGGCGTACGTAGTCGTCGACGCCCTCGCGGTGGAAGGCGACGACGTCGCCGACGACGCGGCGCGCCTCGGCCTCGTCGAGGCCGGTGGTGGCGACGAGGTGCTGCACCAGCGGCGCCACCGGGTCGGGGGCGTCGGCCGCTCGTCGTGGGACCGTCACGAGCCACAATCTGCTGGATCGACCACCCGTCGCGCAACATCCTGCCCGAATTCGGGCAGGAACCGGGGGAGTCGACCATTCCTTCACCGTCGGTGGATCCGGTCACATCTGCCGTGGTACCTTAAGTGAACAGAAGGTGAACAGGAGGTGTCCGATGACGGACTCGCAGATGACCGGTGGCCCGACCCGCAGCTGGGTGATGGTGACCGACGCGGACGGACGTTCGCACCTGGAGTCGCGCTGGACGACGCCCGAGACCGCCTCGGCGGCCGCTGCCGCCCCGGCGACGCAGCCCGCCCAGGCCGCCTGAGGCGTCCCGCACCGCATCCAGCACACGACGAGCCGCGCCCCACCCGGGGCGCGGCTCGTCGTGCGTGCGAAAGATTTCTTCCGTCGCCGGGAATGGATCGACACACTCCCGCCTTGAGGTAGTTGAAGATTCACCCACCAACCTCAGGAGACCGCCATGGCCATCTTCCGCAAGAACACCACCACCGACACGACCAGCGCGACCAGCACCGCCCCGGCCGCCGGCTTCGACGCCCCCACCAGCGTCCTCGAGGACATCTCGGGCGACTACACCATCGACGCCAGCCACAGCCGCCTGGGCTTCAGCGCCCGGCACGCGATGGTCACCACCGTGCGCGGCCACTTCACCGACTGGTCGGGCACCGCCCACGTCGACACCGCCGACCCGGCCGCCTCCTCGGTCAGCCTCACCATCAAGGCCGCCTCGATCGACACCGGCAGCGCCGACCGCGACGGGCACCTCGTCTCGGCCGACTTCTTCGACGCCGAGACCCACCCCGACATCACGTTCGTCTCCACCTCCGTGGCCCGCGACGGCGCCGACTGGGCCATCACCGGCGACCTGACCATCAAGGGCACCGCCCGACCGGTCACCATCGAGTTCGAGCCCACCGGCTCGGCCCAGGACCCCTTCGGCAACGTGCGCATCGGCTTCGAGGGCGGCACCGCCATCAACCGCAAGGACTGGGGCCTGACCTGGAACGCCGCGCTCGAGACCGGTGGCGTGCTCGTCTCCGAGAAGATCAAGCTCGACTTCGACGTCTCCGCGATCCGCAACGCCTGAGCCCCCACGGGGAAAATCAGGTGCCGGGCCGGCCCGGCGGGCGCATCATCACCAGATGAGCACCCGCACCGCCGGCCCGGCCCTGCCGCCGGGGCTGCGCACCCGGCCCCTCGTCCTCGCCGACGCCGAGGCCGTCACCGCCCTGGTGCGCGCCGAGGAGACCGTCGACCTCGGGGCGCCCGAGGTCGACGTCGAGGACATCCGCTCCGACTGGCTGCGGCCCAGCTACGACATCGCCACCAGCACCATCGGGGTCGAGGACCCCGAGGGACGCCTGGTCGGGTACGTCGACCACGCCGGTGACGACGTCGCCTACGCCGCGGTCGACCCCGCCCACCAGGGCCGCGGCATCGGCACCTGGCTCGCGGCCTGGGTCCAGCAGCGGGCCCGCGAGCGCGGCGCCACCCGCATCGGCAGCCAGGTGCCGCAGAGCAGCGCTGCCGACCGGCTGATGGCCGACCTCGGCTACCGCGAGCGCTGGACGGCCTGGGACCTCGAGCTGCCCGACGACGTACGCCTTCCCGACGCGCCGCTGCCGGCCGGGCACACCCTGCGCGACGCCACCGCCGCCGACCACGAGGCGGCCTGGACGCTGCTCGAGGACTGCTTCCTCGAGTGGGCGCAGCGGCCCCGCCAGCCGTTGGCCGACTTCGGCGCCCGCATCTGGGGCCGGGAGGGCCACCAGCCCTGGAACCTGCGCCTGCTCCACGACGGCGCGGGCGAGCTGGTCGGCGCCACGCACGTGCACCTGTCCGGCGCGGGCGGCTACGTCGCCAAGGTCGGCGTACGCCGCGAGCGACGGGGGCAGGGCCTGGCCGCGGCCATGCTGGTCGACGCCTTCGCGCTGGCCCGTCGGCACGGCGCGACCCGCTGCTACCTGTCCACCGACTCGCGCACCGGCGCGCTCGGGCTCTACGAGCACGTCGGCATGGTGGTCTCCTCGACCTGGGTGAACCGCGCGATCGACCTCTGAGCCCCGCCCGCCAGGGTCTGGGAGGCTGTCTCGGTGAGCAGCCCGGCGAGCACCGCGGACCCCGACCTGCGCGGGGCCGGTCTCCAGCGCTCGTTGGTGGCGCTGATCCAGGTGCTCGGCCTGGCGGTGTGGTTCTCGGCCACCGCGATCGCGCCGACGCTGCGCGGCGAGTGGGGCCTGGGCGACACCTCGGTGGTGTGGCTGACCGGGGCCGTGCAGATCGGCTTCGTCGTGGGCGCGCTGACCTCGAGCGTGCTCAACCTGCCCGACCGGATGCCGCCGCAGCGGCTGGTGGCGCTGTGCGCCTTCGGCGCGGCGGGCTCGACCGCCCTGCTGGCCGCGGCCGCCGACGGGCTGTGGCTCGCGCTGCCGCTGCGCTTCCTGACCGGGGCGTTCCTGGCCGGGGTCTACCCGGTCGGGATGAAGCTGATGGCGTCGTGGTCGCTGCCGGTCGACCGCGGCCGCGCCTTCGGCGTGCTGGTCGGGTCGCTGACCCTGGGCTCGGCGCTGCCGCACCTGATCAGCGCCTCGGGCCCGCTGCCGTGGCGCGCGGTGATGCTGACGGCCTCGGCGCTCACCCTCGGCGCCGGCGTCGTGGCGCTCACGGTGCTGCGTCCCGGCCCGCTGCTGGCCCCCGGTCAGCGCCCGCGGGCCCGGCACGCGCTGGCGGGGCTGCGCACCCGGGCCCCCCTGCTGGCCAACCTGGGCTACTTCGGGCACATGTGGGAGCTCTACGCCCTCTGGACCTGGCTGCCGGCCTTCCTGGTGCACCAGCCCGCGTGGGCGCTCTCGGGCGCCGGCGTGAGCGCCCTGACCTTCCTGACCGTCGGGGTCGCCGGGCTGGTGGGCGCACTGCTGGGCGGGTGGGGCGCCGACCGCTACGGCCGCTCGCCCGCCGCCGTGGCCGCGATGGCCACCAGCGCGGGCTGCTGCCTGCTGGCCCCGCTGCTGTGGTCGAGCAGCCCCGCGCTGCTGGTGGTCTTCCTGCTGGTGTGGGGCGCGTCGGTGATCGCCGACTCCGGCGTCTTCTCCACGGCGCTGAGCGAGAGCGCCGACCAGCGCTACGTCGGCACCGCGCTGAGCGTGCAGACCGCGATCGGCTTCACGCTCTCGGTGGTGACCATCCAGCTGCTGCCGCTGCTCGCCGACGCCGTCGGGTGGCGGTGGGCGTTCTGGCTGCTGGCCCCCGGGCCCGCGCTGGGTGCGCTGGCGATGCTGCAGCTGGGCCGCCTGGGCCGGGTGACCGGGCGGGGGCGGGTCAGGGCACCTCGACGGTCGTGACCACCGAGGTCACCGACGCCCGGCGCGGGGTCGAGGAGAAGCCGAAGTCGGGCGCCGGGTGCACGTCGGCGAGGGCCCCGAGGTCCCGGCCCTCGAGGCGCCCGGTCATCGCGGTGACGGCGTGGTGGTCGGTGGCGCCGTACCACTCGCGCCGGCCGTGGCCGGCCGAGCCGCGCGTGCGCACGCCCCTCATCACCACGCGGGCGACCGGGTCGACGGCCGCGCAGAAGGCCGGCGCCGCCGCCACCGCGTCGGGCACCAGCGCCAGCAGCCGGCCCAGAGGCGTGCGCCCGCCGACCGCCAGGTCGAGGTCGAGCGACACGGAGCGCACCGACCAGGCCCCGGGCGGCCCGGTCGTCCCGAACGCCTCGACCCGCACCTCGTCGAAGGTGTACGTCGACGCGATGAAGTCGGCGACCCGCTCGGTCGGGGCCAGCAGGAGCCGGTGGCCCGAGGGCAGCGCCACCATCGCGTCGGAGAACGGGCCCCAGGGGGTGCGGTCCCAGCGCCCGACCACCACCCGCACACCCGAGGCCGACCCGACGCCGGCGATCCGGCCGTGGAAGCGACGGCGCCGCGCTGCGGGGGCCACCGGGGTCACCGGATCGGCGCGCCCGAGATCACCCGCGCGATGACCAGGCGCTGGATCTCGGAGGTGCCCTCGAAGATCGTGTAGATCTTGGCGTCGCGCGCCATCCGCTCCACGGGGTACTCGCGGGTGAAGCCGTTGCCGCCGAGGATCTGCATCGCCTGGCCGGTCACCGCCACCGCGGTCTCCCCGGCCACCAGCTTCGACATCGAGCCCTCGGCGGCGTCGAAGGAGCGGCGCGAGGCGGCCATCCACGCGGCGCGCCACACCAGCAGCCGGGCGGCGTCGATGCGCGAGCGCATGTCGGCGAGCGCGAAGGCGATGGCCTGGTTCTCGATGATCGGGCGGCCGAACTGCTCGCGGGTGCGCGCGTAGTCGAGCGCCACCTCGTAGGCCGCCCGCGCGATGCCCACGGCCTGCGCCCCGACCGCGGGCCGGGTGCGCTCGAAGGTGGCCATGCTGGCGTTGCCCTGCGCGGCGCGGGAGCCGTCGCGGGCCCGGCCCAGCCGCTCGTCGAGCCGCTCCTTGCCGCCCAGCAGGCAGCGCCCCGGCACCCGCACCGCGTCGAGCACGACCTCGGCGGTGTGGGAGGCGCGGATGCCGTGCTTGGCGAACTTCTGGCCCTGGCTCAGGCCCTTGGTGCCCGGGGGCACCACGAAGCTCGCCTGCCCGCGGGCCCGGAGGTCGGGGTCGACGACCGCGGTGACGACGTGCACGTTCGCGAGGCCACCGTTGGTGGCCCAGGTCTTGGTGCCGTTGAGCACCCACTCGTCGCTCGCCTCGTCGTACGTCGCCCGCGTGCGCATCGCGCCGACGTCGCTGCCGGCGTCGGGCTCGGAGGAGCAGAAGGCGGCCAGCCGCAGGTCGCCCGGCTCGCCGAACATCTGCGGCACCCACTCGACCACCTGCTCGTCGGTGCCGCCCGCGCGCACCCCGGCCGCGGCCAGGGCGGTGCCCACGATGGAGAGGCCGATGCCGGCGTCGCCCCAGAAGATCTCCTCCATCGCCACCGGGATGCCCAGGCCCGAGCGGTCCATCGACTGGGTGGCGAAGAAGTCCACCGAGTAGAGCCCGATGCGAGCCGCCTCCTCGAGCACGGGCCAGGGGAACTCCTCGCGCTCGTCCCACTCGTGGGCGGCGGGGCGGATCACCTCGGCGGCGAAGTCGTGCAGCCACGAGCGCAGCTCGAGGTGGTCGGGACCGAGGTCGAAGTAGGGGGTCGCGGCATCGCTCACGTGGCGAGGGTAGAGCGCGGCGCGCTAGTTGTGGCCCAACCGGTCGAAGGCGCGGGTGGCGGCGTCGACGATGTCGTCGGGCCCGGCGTCGATGGAGCCCTCGAGCCAGGCCGAGACCAGCTTCTCCACCCCGCCGATGAACATCAGGCCGGCGAGCTCGCCGTCGCGGCCCTGCAGCGCGTCGGTGCCGTAGAGCGCGGCGGCCTCGGAGGCGGCGTACGCACCGAAGCCGCGCAGCATCGCGCTGCGCGGGCCGCTGAGGGTCGGGCGGGCGGCCGCGCGCAGGATCGCCACCCGGCCCTTGCGCGGGTCGTCGGTGATGACGTGCACGAAGGCGGTGACGGCGGCGCGCACCCGCTCGGCCGGGCCGCCCTCGGTGCCGGTGATGGCCTCGTCGACCACGGTGCGGATCTCGTCGGTGATCTCGCCGAGCAGGGCCAGGAGGGCCTCGTCGAGGTTGGCGAACTGCTCGTAGAAGTAGCGCTCGGTCAGGCCGGCCTCGTTGCAGATGCGGGTCATCGTCACCGGGGGGCCGTCGACGCGGGCCCAGACCTCGAGGGCGGCGGCCACGAGCTGCTCGCGGCGCGCGGCGACGCGTTCCTGGGCACTCTGCCCGCGGTAGCGACCCGCCTTGACGGCCATGGGGGCATGGTGCCACGAGCCGGCGCCGGCTCTCGTCACCCGCCCGGCTGCCCGAGCAGAATATTGACAGGACGTCCTGCCTGAATCAGGATCGGCCCGTGCCCTCCTCTCCTCGTCACCCCGACCTGCCCACCGTCCGCGACCGGGTCGTCGTCGTCACCGGCGCCGCGCGCGGCATCGGCCGCGCCACCGCCGCCCGCTTCGCCGAGGCCGGCGCCCGCGTGCTCGTCGGCGACCTCGACACCGAGGCGGCCCGGGAGGCCGCGCTGGCGATCGGCGCGGCCGTCGGCGACCCCGGCCGCGTGCGGGCCGTCCACGTCGACGTCACCGACCGGGCGTCGTACGCCGCCCTGGTCGCCGAGGCCGAGGCCTGGGGCCCGGTCGAGGTGCTGGTCAACAACGCCGGGATCATGCCGCTGGGCCCGCTGCTCGAGCAGGGCGAGGCCAGCATCGACACCACGATCGCGGTCAACCTGCGCGCCGTCGTGACCGGCACCCGCCTGGTGGCGCCCGGCATGGTCGAGCGCGGCCGCGGCCACGTCGTCAACGTCGCCTCGGCGGTCGGCCGGGTCGGGCTGGCGGGGGGCGCGGTCTACTCGGCGTCCAAGTTCGGGGTGGTCGGCTTCTCGGAGGCCGCGCGGGGCGAGCTGGCCCCGCACGGCGTGCACGTCTCGTGCGTGCTGCCGACGGTGGTGGCCACCGAGCTCGCCGCCGGCGTGCACGCCACGCGGGGGATGCGCCCCTGCACCCCCGAGGAGGTCGCCGACACGGTGCTCGACGTGGTGCGCCGGCCCCGCTTCGAGACCTGGGTGCCCGGCTACGCCAAGGCGCTGTTCCACACCTCCAACGCGCTGCCCCGCCGCGCCCGCGACCTGCTGAGCCACGCCCTGGGCGCCGACGCCACCCTGACCCACGTCGACACCGGCGCCCGGGCCGACTACGAGCGCCGCGCCGGTCGCTGACCCGGCCCGGATCTCGCACCGACCCGGCCCGGACTTCGCACCGAGTCGGCCCGAACCGACCTCCTGCAGCCGGCAACCTCCGTACCCTGGGCTCGTGGCCTCCTCCCGCTCCCGGTGCGTGGCGCTCCTGGTCGCGGCCGGGCTCGCGCTGACCGGCCTCCCGACCCAGGCCACGGCCGACGCGCCGGCCGTGGCCGAGCGCGACCCGCGCCGCACCCAGGGGCTCTTCGTCGACCCGTTGATGCCGGCCGCCCAGCAGGGCCCGGCGTACGCCGGCATCGCCAAGCGGGCCCAGGCGCTGTGGCTCTCCAACGAGTACTACCCCCGCGACCAGGTCGCCGACGTGGTGCGCGCCTACACCTCGCGCGCCGCGCAGGCCGGCAAGACGCCGATGCTCGTGGTCTACGCCATCCCCGACCGCGACTGCGGCCTGCACTCCTCGGGCGGCCTTCCCGGCGGCGACGCCTACAAGGACTGGGTCGCCCAGGTGGCGGCCGGCATCCGGGGCAGCAAGCCGCTCGTGGTCGTCGAGCCCGACGCCATCGGCTTCTACGGCCACGACGAGTGCGCCAACGGCCGCCAGCGCCTCAAGCTGCTGCGCGCCGCCGTGCGCCGGCTCGACAACGCGGGCGCCTGGGTCTACCTCGACGCCGCGCACTCCGGCTGGACCCCGTACGCCGACCGCGCACGGCTGCTGCGCAGGGCCGGGGTCGGCCTGGGTCGGGGAATCAGCACCAACGTGGCCAACTACCGGCGCCTGGGCAAGGAGAAGGCCTACGCCGAGACCCTACTGCGGGAGCTGCGCCGCGACGGCGTCAAGGGCCTGCGCTACGTGGTGGACACCTCGCGCAACGGGGCCCGCAAGCCGGTCGACGGCGACGTGACCAACCCGACCTGGGCCCGCCTGGGCAAGGCACCGCGGCTGCGGTTCGACGGTCGTTTCGACGGCACCCTGTGGGTCAAGCACCCGGGCGAGTCGGACGGTCCGGTCAACGGCGGGCCCTCCTCGGGCCAGTGGTGCGACCTGCTGGCCGACCGGCTGCTGGGCCGCGCCGACCCGGGCCCCGGCTGCTGAGGCTCACCAGCCCCAGGAGCCCGGGATCCCCTTGAAGGGGCCGACCACGCGGCTGGTGATCCAGCCGCCGTAGAAGCCGCCCTCCTGGGCGGTCACCAGCTCGCCGTCGACCCGGCAGGCGTCCACGCCCAGCGGGGTCACCGCGACCGCGTCGGCCAGTGCCGCGAAGGCCGGTGTCGGGGTCGGGTAGGTCCACGCGGCCCGCTCGGCGACGATCGGGCGGCCGTCGGGTCCCGGGCCGCCGACCAGGTCGAAGTAGGCCGCCCGCCCCTTCCACTCGCACGCCGAGGAGCCCTCCGTCGGGCGCAGCGCACCGTCGACGAAGGCCTCGCGCGGCAGGTAGTAGGTGGGCGGGTGGCTGGTCTCCAGCACCCGCCACGACCGCGTGGTGCGCGCCACCACGACGCCGCCCAGCTCGACCTCGACGCTCTCGGAGGACTCGTCCAGGGCCGGGGGGCGCGGGTAGTCCCACACCGACTCCTGGCCGGGGCCGGGCTTCTCCGGTCGGGGGCGCACGCGGCCCGTCAGTGCTCGGCCCCGGGGCGCAGGTGCATCAGGTCGAGCGCGGTGGTGAGGTCCTCGGCGCTCTCGTAGGCCTCGGGGGCGTGGTCGATGAGCACGCCGGCCCAGGTGGGCTCGTCGGTCAGCACGTCGCTGCCGAAGTACTCCTCGATGGCCTCCGCGGCCTGCCGTGTGTCGAGCGTCATGCAGACATCGTGCCAGGCCAGAAGGGGTGAGGGGAGTCGTGGCCGCGATCCTTCACCCAGGTCCCCACCCTTGGGGATGGAGGGTGCCCCTCGGCGACCCGGTAGGCATGACGGGTGACCCACTCCAGCAGCGCGCCCACCGAGTACCTCGCCCCGCACGTCCTGGTGCTCTTCGGCGCCACCGGCGACCTGGCCGCCCGCAAGCTCTTCCCGGGCCTCTACCGGCTGGCCGCCCAGGGCCGCCTGCCCGAGCAGTACGCCGTCATCGGCAGCGGGCGGCACTCCCCCGGCAGCGACGACGACTTCCGCCAGCAGGTGCGCGAGGCGCTGCAGGAGGGGGTCGACGACCTCGACGACGACGTGGCGGGCGCCCTGCTCGAGCGGGTCTCCTTCTGCACCTCCGACGCCGACGACGGCGCCGACCTGGCCGCGGCCGTGCGCGAGGCCGAGGAGCGCCTGGGCGGTGACGACACGAGCCGGGTCCGCCGGCTCGTCTACCTGTCGGTGCCGCCGGCGGTGATGACCTCGATGATCGCGATGCTCGGCCGGGAGGGCCTGCACGAGCGGGCCCGCCTGGTGGTCGAGAAGCCCTTCGGTCTCGACCTCGACTCCGCCCGCGAGCTCGACGCGGCGCTCAAGGACGTCGTCGAGGAGGAGCAGGTCTTCCGCATCGACCACTTCCTGGGCAAGGAGGCGGCCCAGAACATCCTCGCGCTGCGCTTCGCCAACGGTCTCTTCGAACCGGCGTGGAACCGCCACCACATCGAGTCGGTGCAGATCGACGTGCCCGAGGACCTGGGGCTCGAGGGCCGCGGCAGCTTCTACGAGTCCACCGGCGCGCTGCGCGACATGATCTCGACCCACCTGGCCCAGCTGCTGGGCCTGGTGGCCCTCGAGGAGGCCCGCCGCTTCGACGCCGACGAGCTGCGCGACGCGAAGTCGGCCGTCTTCGCCGCGATGCGGCCCCTCGACCCCGCGCGGGTGGTGCTGGGCCAGTTCGAGGGCTACCGCGACGACGAGGACGTCGCCGACGACTCCGACGTGGAGACGTTCGTGGCGCTGGAGGCGTGGATCGACAACGACCGCTGGCGCGACGTGCCGTTCTACCTGCGCACCGGCAAGGCGCTGGCCCAGGGCCGGCGCACGATCACGCTGCGCTTCCGCACCCCGCACACCGAGATCTTCAACGGCTCGGTGGCCTGCAACGAGCTGGTGCTCGAGCTGACCGACGACCCGCGGGTGCACGTCGACCTGCAGGCCAAGAAGCCCGGGCCCGACATGGACCTGGTCAAGGCCACGATGAGCCTGGACTTCGCCGACGACGTCGACGAGGGCGACCCGCTGGAGGCCTACGAGCGGCTGCTGCTCGACGTGCTGCGCGACGACCGCACCCTGTTCACCCGCTCCGACGAGGTCGAGCGGATCTGGGAGGTCGCCCAACCGGTGCTCGACGCCGCCCCCGAGGTGCACCCCTACGCCCAGGGCTCGTGGGGCCCGCAGGCCGCCCTCGACCTGCCCAGCGGCGGTTGGTACCTCGGCCGCTGAGCGCCGCGACCGGGCGGCTCAGCGGGCGTTCTCGCGCAGCGTGGCGCCGCGGGCGCCGCGCACGGTGAGCACCGCGCTGGCCACCGCGACCGCGCCGAAGAGCGCCGCGGTCACCAGCGCCAGCAGCGCCAGGCGCGCCGGGTCGACGCCGGCGACGAGCGCGGGGGTCGACAGCGTCTCGGCGTAGCCCAGCGTCACCGTGCGCAGCACGACGTACTGCGCCAGCGCGCCGGCCAGCAGCCCCGCCACGGCGGTGCTGCCGAGCACCACGCACAGCTCGAGGAGCACCGCCCGCACCACCTCGCGCCGCGAGACCCCGACCACCCGCAGCGAGGCGGCGTCGCTGCGGCGCGACGGCAGCTGGACCGCGGTGCTGACCCCCAGCGCGGCCACCGCCATCACCAGCACCAGCACGGCCACCACGGCGTAGAGCCGCAGGGTCAGGGCGTAGGCCTCTCCGTCGAGCCCGTCGAGCCCGTCGCGCACCTCGGCGTAGGTGCGGTCGCGGGCCAGGCCGGCGGCGCGCAGCTCGTCGGCGACCGCCTCGGGGGTGTCGGCGCGGGCGAGCACCACCACCTCGGAGGAGTCCTGGTCGTAGACCTCGCGGTCGATGCTGACCATCTCGTAGTCGATCAGCAGCCCGCGCGGGCCCAGCAGCGGCACGCTGGCGGCCTCCACGACCGGGTCGACCGGGAAGCTCAGCGGCGAGCTGGTCGAGAAGGCGTTGGGGTCGGGCTCGGTGCGGGCGTCGACGCCCTTGACGACCGGCAGGGCCGCGGGCAGGTCGCCCGCGGTGAGCTGGAGGATGGCGGGCTCGTCGGCGGCGGCCTCGATGCGCAGCACGCCGCCCTCGTCGCTGAGCCGGGTGACCGCCTCGGGTGCGGAGGCGTCGGGCGAGACGCCCCAGCCGGCGCCGCTGACGGCGCCCTCGACCGGCTCGCCGTCGACGAGCACGTCGCGGACCTCGATGGTGCCCGCGACCGTGGTCCGCAGCGCCGCGGGCCCGCCGACGGTCAGGCCCTCGAGGCGGCAGCCGTCGCGGCAGGCACCGACCCGGGTCTCGGTGGTGCCGGTGCCCGGTGCCACCGGGAGGAACGCGAAGCGGACCTCGCCCTCGGCGGTGACCAGCCGCAGCCGCAGCACCAGGTCGTCGCCCGAGCGGGCCCGGTTGTCGACCTCGACCCCGATCCGTGCTCCCTCCAGCACCGGTACGACGCCGCGGGGGCGCAGCCGGTCGGCGATCTCGCCGGTGGAGATGCCCGGCGTCCACTGCTCCGACCACTGCGCCACCCGCTCGAGCCGGGAGGTGTCGGCGACGGTGAAGACCGGGCCGGTGCTCGACAGGGTGCCGGCGGCCATCAGCCACCGCCCCTCGGGGTCGGCGGAGCGGGTCAGCGCCACCGTGCGGTCGAGCGAGAGGTCGGAGGCCCAGACGACCGCCGCGGGCGCCCGGGTGGCGGCCACGCTGGCGCGCCACTGCGCGGCGGAGTCGTAGACGCCGGCCCCGAAGACGCAGATGGCGATCGCGGCCGTGACCGGCAGGATCACCAGGGTGCCCTCGCGGCGCCGGCTCAGGGCGCGGGAGGCCACGAAGGTCGACAGCGAGGTGTCGCGCGGCCCGCGCCGGGTCCACCAGCCGGCGAGCGCGGCGGTGCCCCGGGCGCCGGCCAGGCCGGCGACCACCGCCAGCAGCACCGGCAGCACCAGGTCGGTGACGTCGGGCTCGCCCGGGCCGGTGCTCGACAGCTTGCTCAGCAGCACCACCAGGGCCGCGGCCACCAGCGCGAGCTGGGCCAGCACCGCTCCCCGGCGCGCCCGCACCGGGCGGCGTACGCCGCTGAGCTGGGCGGCGAGGTCGACGCGCAGCACCAGCCCGACCGCGACGACCGCGACCAGGGCGGCCCCGAGCCCGACGCCGAGACCGGCCAGGGCCGAGGTCCACGGCAGCGGCACCGGCAGCCCCGGCACCAGCCACGCCTCGACCAGCAGCCACGAGACCCCGAGGCCGAGCCCGGCGCCCGCGGGCACCGCGACGCCCAGCAGCACCAGCGGCTCGGAGAGCCCCAGCGACCACATGCGGCGGCGCGGCAGCCCGCGCAGCGAGGCCAGCGCCAGCTCGGGCAGCCGCAGGTCGGCGGCCGCGGTGAGCAGGCGCAGCAGCAGCGCGAGCGCGACCAGCACCAGCGAGAGCACGGCGGGCGCCACGGAGCTGCGCGCGGTCTCCTGCTGGGCGCGGACCTCGGCGGCGACCCCGTCGATGTCGTTGATCGAGCGGGTCTCGAAGGTGCCCTGCGCGACGTCGAGGTCGAGCGCGCCGAGGTCGTCCTGGGCGGCGGCGACCGCGCGGACCTCGTCGAGCCCGTCGAGGTCGAGGTCGGCGGGCGGCTCGAGGCGACGGTCGACCAGCACCTCGAACCCGACGCCCGACAACCGGTCGAAGGTGTCGGCGCCGGTGAGCAGCGGCGCCGGCCGGTAGGGCTGGTTGCTCGGCGCGGGCGTGGGGGTGCGGGAGGAGAAGCGCGACAGGTCGAACCACCAGTCGGCCTCCTCCGGGCCCGGCACCCGGTAGAGGCCGACCACCTCGAGGGTGCCGGCCCCCTCGACGTCGAAGCTGGAGCCGACCGAGAAGTCGGTGAGCCCGGCGTCGCCGGCGAGCATCAGCACCTCGCGCGGCCCCGCCGGACAGCGGCCCTCGACCTCGAGGTGCTCGCAGTAGCCGTCCTTGGTGGCCAGCCGCACCAGCCCGCCCAGGCCCGGCGTCTCGTCGGTGCGCACGAAGGTCTGGGGGGCGACGTAGGCCCCGCCCGCGCCGGCGCCGGCCTGCTCGGCGAGCGCGACGGCGTCGGCGGCGGCCTCGACCGGGCCGGTGCCCGGCGCGGGGGCGTGGACCCAGCTGAGCCCGGTGAGCGCGTTGGGCGCGTCGGCCAGGCGGGTCACCAGGTAGGAGTTGGTCACCGCGACCTGGAAGACCGGGCCGAGCACGGCCGAGCCGACGGCCAGCGCGACCAGCAGCACCGAGCCGACCGAGAGCAGCAACCGGGCGCGCAGGCCCCGCACGACCGTGGCCACCAGGGTCCTCATCGCGCCGCCTCCTCGCGCAGGACGGCCGGGCGCGAGCGCTCCGCGGAGGGTCGCCGGCCGCGACCGACCACCAGGGCCACCACCGCGGCCACGACGAGGCCCAGCAGGAGCACCGGCAACGGGTCGAGGGAGGTGCGCAGCGCGACGGCGTGGTCGGGCACCTCGACCAGGGCCAGGTCGCCGAGCAGCCACAGCACGCCGGCGGCGGTGCCGAGCAGGGCGGCGCCCACCGAGACGACGACCAGGCCGGCGGCCTCGAGCCGGACGGCGCCGCGGACCCGGCGCACGTCGAGGCCCACGACGCGCAGGGCGGCGACGTCGCGCAGCCAGGCCGGCCGCTCGCGGGCCACGGCGGTGCCGAGGACCAGCAGCGCGACGAGCAGCCCGAAGCCGGCGACCAGCAGGTAGACGCGGGCCTGCGCGGCCCCGGTGTCGTCGCTGAGCCCGGCGCGCACCTGCTCGAGGGTCCGCAGCTCGCCCCCGGTCTCGTCGAGCACCTCGTCGAGCACCGCCGGCGGGGTGTCGGCGCGAGCCAGCAGCGCCACCTCGGCGACCGGCACGGTCGGTGGCGAGCCGACGAGTGCGCGCGGCAGGTCGGCCAGCACCCCGTCGGCCTGCACCAGCGGCAGCGCCGGCACCCGGGCCACGACCTGCGCGGGCAGGTCGAGCCCGCCGGGCGAGTCGAGCACCGGCTCGCCGTCCCAGGTGGCGCTGCGGGTGGCCAGCACCGGCACGGCGGCGGAGCCGGGGTCGGGCACGGCGACCAGCGGGGTCGACGAGGTCACCGCGAGCAGGCCGCCCGCGACCGGCACGGGACCGCCGATGCGGTCGCCGCGGGTCTCCTGCGCCGGCGACCAGCCGCGCTCGAGCAGGTCCTGGTCGCCGAGGACCAGCGAGTCGAGGGTCCAGGGCAGCTGGCTGTCGTCGGCCCGGCGCTGCAGGGTCACCGCCACCGGCTCGCACCCCTCGGCGCAGCCCACCTCGGCCGAGGCGGTGGCGGGCGCGCCGTCGAGACCGACCTCGAGCAGCAGCCGCACCTGGCGCGTGCCGCCGGCGGCGTCGCGCAGGGTGAGCAGGACCTCCGGGCGCACCCTCCCCTCGAGCCGGCGGCTCACGCCGCTGACGGTGGCCACCACGTCGGTGCCCTCGACCGGCCCGGTGCTGCCGGCCACCGCGTCGTCGACCAGCTCGTCGACCACCGTGGCCAGCCCCGCGGCGGACGTGTCGTCGTGGAAGCCGCCCAGCACCCGCTCGTGGCGCGAGAGGTCCAGGAAGGCCCGGCGGGCGGGCACGCTGCCCTCGCCGGGCACCAGCACCGCCGCCATCAGCCAGCGGCCGTCGGGGTCGAGGCGACGGGTCAGCTCGAGCGCGGGCTCGGCGTCGGTCTCGAGGTCGATGCGCAGCGGGGCGCCGGCCACCAGCCGGGCGCTGCGCTCGGTCCACTGCTCCACCTGGATCGCGGCGGTGAGCGCGACGCCTGCCACGACGGCCGCGGCCACCAGCACCTGCACCGCGCCCCCGGCGCCGGCCACACCGGCGACCCGGTCGAGGCGGCGGGCGGCCAGGAAGCCGGCCAGCCCGCCGCGCGGGCCCCGGTGGCGCACCCACCGCCGGGCCAGCAGCCGCAGCAGCCACAGCGCGGCGGCGCCGACGGCCAGCCCGATCAGGGCCGGCCCGGCCAGCACGACGAGGTCCGGCCCGCCCGCGTCGTCGGCCGGGGTCACCGAGCTGCGGTAGACCGCGACCGCCGCACCGACGACGACCAGCACCTGGGCGAAGGCGGAGGCGAGCGTCGTACGCCGCGGCCTGGCGACCGACGCGACCTGGTCGGCCAGCGGCTCGCGCAGGGCCGCCCCCATGCCCACCAGCAGCGCGACGAGCCCGGCCAGCACCACCAGGACCGCGGCCGCCAGGGCGTCCGTGCCCACGAGGGCGGCGGGGTCGGTGAGCCAGGCGGAGGCGCTGAGGTGGGCGACCAGCAGCCCCAGGCCGCCGCCCAGCAGCCCGCCCAGGACCAGCACCAGCAGCGGCTCGAGCGCCAGCAGCACGTAGAGCTCGCCGCCCTCGAGGCCGCGCAGCCGGGCCAGCGCGATCTCGCCCCGCCGGGCCGCGGCCAGCTCGCGTCCGGTGGTGGGCAGCGCCACGAGCGCCAGCAGCAGCAGCGGCACCGCCAGCGCGCCGGAGGTGCCGGCGGCCTCGGAGAAGCCCAGCACCGCCACCACGCCGGCGACCACGACGGTGGTCAGCGCCAGCAGCGGCGCCAGGGTGCCGCGGCGCGACCAGGCCCCGCGCAGGGTCCGGGCCAGGTCGCGGGTCAGGGCGCGGGTCACCGGCCGGCCGGCGGGCGCCGGAAGGCGGAGTGGTCGACCGGGGCCGGGTGCTGCTCGGGCCGGCGCTGCTCGGGCTCGCGCTGCTCCGGCTGGTGCGGCTCCGGTGCGGCCTGGGGTCCGGGCTGGGGTGCGGGCTCGGGTGCCGGGTCGGGATGGCCGGGCAGGTGCACCGGCTCGGTGTGGTCGACCAGCCGGCCGTCGTCGAGGGCGTGGTGGGCGTCGCAGGCGTCGACGACCGCGGGGTCGTGGGTGGCCACGACCACCACCGCGCCGCGCTCGGCCTCGCGCCGCAGCTCGGCCAGCACCAGGGCGCGGTTGCCCTCGTCGAGCTCGCTGGTGGGCTCGTCGGCGAGCAGCACCCCGGCGCCCACGCACAGCCCGCGGGCCAGCGCCACGCGCTGCATCTGCCCGCCCGAGAGCTCCTCGACCTGGCGGTCGGCGAGGTCGGCGATGTGGAAGCGGGCCAGCGCCGCGACCGCCTGCTCGTCGGCCGCGGCCGGCTCGACGCCGCGGGCGCGCAGCGCCACGGAGACGTTCTCGCGCGCCGACAGGATCGGCACCAGGCCGTAGACCTGCAGCACGAAGGCCACCTCGGGGCGCGGGTCGCCGGTGCCGCGCCAGGTGGGCGCGCCGTCGTACGTCGCCTCGCCGGCGGTGGGCTCGAGCAGCCCGCCGACGATCGAGAGCAGGGTGGTCTTGCCCGACCCGCTGGGGCCCGACAGGGCGGTCATCTCCCCGGCGCGCAGCACCAGGTCGATGTCGGCCAGCAGCGGTCGGTCGACCTCGTAGCGCACCCCGCGCACGTGCACGTCGCTCACGGCCGGCCCCCCTGCTCCTCGGGCGGGCGCGAGACGACCAGGCGCTCGTCGTCGTCATGGGTCTCGGGCTCGATGCGCACCAGCGTGCCCTGCGGCCACTGCTCGGCCAGGTGGGTGGGCAGGTGCACGACGCCCTCGGCGCCGATCACGACGTACTCCGCGCCGTCGCGGCCCTCGAGGCCCACGCGTCCGCCCTTCATGGTCACCGTGCGCGGGAAGGTGGCCGCGACCTCGGGCTGGTGGGTGACCACCACGATCGTGGTGCCGAGCTCGTCGCCGAGCTCGTGGACCAGGCCGATCACGGCGTCGCGGTCGTCGTGGGAGAGCTGGCTGGTCGGCTCGTCGGCGAGCAGCAGCTGCGGCGAGGTGGAGACCGCGCAGGCCAGGGCCAGTCGCTGGCGCTGGCCGCCCGACATCGTGGAGACGACCTGGTCGGCGACGCCCGCGAGGCCCACCCGGGCCAGCAGGTCGGTCTCGGGGACGGCCTGCCGGCGCTCGGCCCCGCTGAGCGCGAGCCGGGCGAAGGCGATGTTCTGGCGGGCGGTGGCGTAGGCGAGCAGGTTGCGGGTGGCGCCCTGCAGCATGGTGCTGACCCGGCGCGAGCGCAGCCGGGCCAGCTGCGGCTCGGGCAGCCGCGAGATCTCGTGCTCGCCGAGGAAGATCCGTCCGGCGCTCGGCTTCTGGATGCCGCCGAGCAGGGTCAGCAGCGTCGACTTGCCCGAGCCCGACGGGCCCAGGAAGGCGACCCGCTCGCCGGGGCGGATCGCGAGGTCGACGCCCTGCAGCGCCACGACGTCGTGGCCCTCGAAGGTGCGGTAGAGGTGCACCACGCCGGAGCACCGCACCCCGATGCCGCCGGGGTGGTCCAGCTCGCCGATGTCGACCCCCGGCTCGAGCACTGCCACGTCTGCGCCTCCCTTGTCCGCGGCACAGCAGACCCCACCGGTCACCGGCGGCGCAACACCGGGGCCGCTTCGTTAAGGACCTGTGACTCGCGGGGTCGCGGGCGGCTCGGCCGCGAGCCCGGCGCGGCAGGCCCGCTCGAGGGCGCGGTGGCGCCGCCAACGGCGCAGCAGCCCCGGCACCGGGGGCAGGCCGGTGGGCCCGGGAGCCTGCTCGACCTGCAGCTGCGCGCCGTCCCAGCGGCCCTGCCAGCTCCACCGTCCCCACCGCTCGAGGTCGGGCCACGACAGCTCCTGGCCCAGCAGCAGCGCGGGCCCGGGCGCGGGGGCCGGCCCGCGCAGCGCGCCGGCCGGGCCGGTCACCGTGGCCTCCGGCCAGCCGCCCGCGCCGTCACCGGCCACCACCAGCAGCTGGTCCTCCCGGCTCTCCCGCGCGCCGAGCGGCGAGTCGTCGAGCACCTCCAGGTGCACCAGCAGGCGCGGCAGCCACCACCAGTGCTCGCGGCGCAGCAGCACCGAGTCGGCCAGCAGGCGCGACGGCGGCCAGCGCAGCAGCTCCTGCTCGAGCAGGGTGGCGGTGAAGACGTCGCCCTCGGGATCCTCCTCCAGCCGGGTCCGCGCCCGCACCGCCAGCGGCCGCCAGGCTCGCCCGGCGCCCTGCGGCTCGCTGAGGCAGAGCAGCACCCGGCCGGCGGCGGCCAGCGACCGGGCCGTCTCGAGCTCGGACCAGGGCAGCGCCAGCACCGGCCCGTCCGGGCCGACCAGGGGCAGCACGCCGTGCACCCGGGGCCGGCCCCCGACCGTCCAGGCCACGTCGGCGACCACCGCGGCGCGCAGGGCCGCCTCGACGTCAGGGTCGCGGCGTACGGGACCGGGGGGCACTTCGGGCACGGTGTCACTGTAGGCAGCAGCGCTCGCCCGGACAGGGGGTGACAGCGCTCACAGGTAAAGAGCATGATGTCGACCGGCCCGCCACTCGGGTGGCCGCCGGCGCAGCGCGTCTCGACGACCACCCGACGCACCACCTCGTCCACCCGGGCGGGCCAGGAGGAGTCGTCGTGCCCGCCATCGTCGTCGCAGCCGCCGTGGGCGTGCTGTTCTTCCTGGCCTACCGCCACTACTCGAGCTACCTGGCCCGCCGGGTCTACGGCACCGACGCGGCCTTCGTGACCCCGGCGCACCAGTTCTCCGACGGCGTCGACTTCGTGCCGACCAACAAGCACGTCGTCTTCGGCCACCACTTCACCTCGGTGGCCGGCGCGGCCCCGATCGTGGGCCCGGCGATCGCGGCGTTCTGGGGCTGGGGCCCGGCGCTCGCCTGGATCGTGGTCGGCACCATCTTCGCCGCCGGCGTGCACGACATGGGCTCGCTGGCGGTCTCGGTGCGCCACGGCGCCCGCAACATCGGCAGCATCGCCCACGACGTCATCAGCAAGCGGGCCCGCACCCTCTTCCTGCTGATCATCTTCTTCCTGCTGACCCTGGTGAACGCGGTCTTCGCCGTGGTCATCGGCAACCTGCTGGTGGCCAACCCGGGCGCGGTGATCCCGATCTTCGTCGAGATCCCCCTGGCGATCGGGATCGGGCAGTACATCTACCGCTCCCGGTCGGCGGCGCTGGTGCCCTCGCTCATCGGCGTCGTGGTGCTCTACGCGCTGATCTGGGTGGGCCTGCAGGTGCCGATCGAGGTGACCGGGCTCGCCGACGCGCTCGGCGTCGACAACCCGCGCAACGTGTGGGTGGTCATCCTGTTCGTCTACGCCTTCATCGCCTCGCGCCTGCCGGTCTGGGTGCTGCTGCAGCCGCGCGACTACATCAACTCCCACCAGCTCTTCATCGCCCTCGGCGTGATCGTGGCCGGCATCGCGGTCGGGTGGAACACCATCGCGGCCCCCCTGGTCAACGACGTGCCCGAGGGCTCGCCGTCGATCTTCCCGTTCCTGTTCATCACCATCGCCTGCGGTGCGATCTCGGGCTTCCACTCCCTGGTCGCCTCGGGCACCACCGCCAAGCAGATCGACAACGAGGCCGACGTGCGCCACGTCGGCTACCTCGGTGCGGTCGGCGAGGGCGCGCTGGCCGTCGGCGCGCTGCTGGCCGTGACCGCCGGCGTCGCCGCCACCCGCGCCGACTGGTCGGCGCTCTACCCCGACTTCGACACCGCCTCCGGCGGGGCCGTGGGCAACTTCGTCAACGGCGTCGGGGTCTTCGCCAACAACCTGGGCGTGCCGCTCGACCTCGCGGTCATCTTCGCCGCCGTCGTGGTCATCTCCTTCGCCGCGACCACCATGGACACCGGCGTGCGGCTGCAGCGCTACGTCGTGCAGGAGATCGCCGAGGTGCTCGGCTGGCAGCGCCTGGCCCGCAACCTGACCCTGGCCGGCATCGTGGCCGTGGTGGTGCCGCTGGCGATGGCGCTGCTGCCCGGCGGCGGCGAGGCCGGCTACACCTTCGGGGTGCTGTGGCAGCTCTTCGGCACCACCAACCAGCTCACCGCCGGGCTCGCGCTCGCGGTGGTCGCGGTCTGGGTGGTCCAGCGCGGGCGCAACCCGGTGGCCGTGCTGGTGCCGCTGGCGTTCCTGCTGGTGATGACGTCGTGGGCGCTGGTGGTCAACCTGCGCAACTTCGTCGACGACGGGCAGTGGGTGCTCGCCCCGCTCGACGCGATCATCTTCGTGCTGGCCGTGTGGCTGGTCGTCGAGGCCGCGCTCGCCCTGCGCCGGGCCAGCGGTCCCGGCTCCGACAGCGAGCACGAGCCGGTGCCCGACGACAGCCCGCAACGGCGGTGAGCCGTACCGCCGGCACCGTGGGGCGGGTCGTGCTGGTGCGGCCCTGGACCGACGCCCGCTCCGGCGGCGGCTGCTGCGCCGGGCCGGTGCCCTCGCGCCCGCACGAGCACGACGCCTCGAGCGACCCCGTGGGGGCGGCGTACCGGGCGCTGCGCGGTGAGCTGCCCGACCTCGACGTGCAGGTCGTCGACGTCGCCAACACCGCCTGGCTGCTGCCCGCGGTGCTGCGCCGCGCCCGCCCGCGCGTCGGCACGCTGGGCGCGGTGCGCTGCGCGCTGGGCGCCACCCGCGCCGGCTCCGTGCTCGTCGACGGGCTGCGCGTCGGCGACCTCGAGACCCTGGCGCCCGACGAGCTGGTCGCCGTCGTGAGGCGCGCGGCCACGGCGTAGGTTCTGCGCCCGTGAGGGAGCGGATGCGGGGCCTGGTGGCCGACACGAGGCCGCTGCGCAACGACCACTTCCGCCGCCTGTGGGTGGCCAACATCATCACCGTCGTCGGCGCCCAGCTGACGGTGGTGGCGGTGCCGGCGCAGATCTACGCCGACACCGGCAGCTCGGCGTACGTCGGCCTGACCGGGCTCTTCGGCCTGGTGCCGCTGGTCGTCTTCGGGCTGTACGGCGGTGCGCTGGCCGACGTCTTCGACCGGCGCAGCATCCTGCGGGTCACCACCGTCGGGCTGATCGTGACCAGCGGGCTCTTCGCCGTGCAGGCCTTCATGGGCTCCACCAACGTGTGGCTGCTGCTGAGCCTCTTCGCGGTTCAGCAGGGGTTCTTCGCGGTCAACCAGCCCACCCGCAGCGCGGTGCTGCCCAGGCTGCTGCCCCCCGAGCTGCTGCCGGCGGCCAACTCGCTCAACATGACCGTCTTCCAGGCCGGGGCGATCGCCGGTCCGCTGGTCGCGGGCATCGCGATCCCCTTCACCGGCTTCGCGTGGCTCTACGCGATCGACACCCTGACCCTCTTCGCGACCCTGGCCGCGGTCGTGCGGCTGCCGGCGCTGGCCGTGGAGGGCGCGGTGGCGCAGGTGCCCGGGCTGCGCGCGGTGGTCGACGGCTTCGCCTACCTGCGCACCCAGCCGGTGCTGCTGATGTCCTTCGTCGTCGACATCATCGCGATGGTCTTCGGGATGCCGCGGGCGCTGTTCCCCGAGATCGCGGTCGTCGACTTCGGCGGGCCCGACGAGGGCGGGATGGTCTTCGCGCTGCTCTTCGCCGCCATCCCGGCCGGCGCGGTCCTGGGCGGGGTGCTCAGCGGCTGGGTCTCACGGATCTCGCGGCAGGGGCTCGCGGTGGTGGTGTGCATCCTGGTCTGGGGCGTGGCGATGACCGGCTTCGGGCTGGCCGTGCTGCTCGCCGAGCAGTGGCGCACGCCGATGCTGGTCGCGGCCCTGCTGATGCTGGTCGTCGGCGGCGCGGCCGACATGGCCTCGGCGGCGTTCCGCTCCTCGATGCTCCAGAGCGCCGCCACCGACGCGATGCGCGGGCGCCTGCAGGGCGTCTTCATCGTCGTGGTGGCCGGCGGGCCGCGGGTCGCCGACGTGCTCCACGGGGCCACCGCCGCCGGGGTCGGCGCCGGTGCCGCCGCCGCGGGCGGAGGTGTGCTGGTCGTGGTCGGCACCGTGGTGGCCGCCCTGGTGGTGCCCTCCTTCGTGCGCTACCGGATCACCCGCACCCCTCCCGGACCCCTGGTCGGTGACGGAGTGCATGAGGGATGATGGACCGGTGAACTCGGTCGGCGACTCCCCCTTGCTCGAGCACGGCGAGACGGACGAGCTGGCGGCGTACCTGCGCTCCCTGGCCTTCCGCCTGCTCGGCTCGCTGGGCGCTGCCGACGAGGTGCTCACCCTGACGCTGCGCCGGCTCGCCGAGGCCCGGCCCGGCTCCGTGATCGACGAGCGCACCTGGGCCTGCACGACCCTGTCCCGGCTCAGCATGGTGCGGCTGCGCGAGCGGCGACCGGCCGCGCGCGCCGGTGACCCGGTGACGGTCGACCTCGACGAGCCGTTCGACCCCGTCGACCCGGCCGGCGAGGCCGACCCGGCGGGCCTGCGCGAGGGGGTCGGCGCCGACCTGCTCGCCGCCCTCGACCGGCTGGCCCCGGCCGAGCGGGTCGCGTTCGTGCTGCACGACCTCTACGACTGGCACTTCGAGGACGTCGCCGGGGCGCTGGGGCGCACCCCCGTCGCGGCGCGCGAGCTCGCGATCCGCGGCCGGCACGCCGTGCGCGCCGGCAGCGACCACGAGGCGGCCGACGGCGGCTCGGGGGCCCGGGCCCGCCAGGGCGCCGTCGTGGGCCGCGTCGTCGCCGCCGCCGGCGCCCACGACCTCGCCGCGCTGCGGGCCGACCTGCACCCCGAGGTCCGCCTGCGCGCCGACGGTGCCGCGATCGACCTGGGCGCCGAGGCCATCGTCGAGGGCCCCGAGGCGGTCGCCGCGCACCTCGCCGAGCACGTGCACGACCTGCGGCCCGCCCTGCTCGACGGGTACGCCGCCGCGGTGTGGCGCGAGGACGAGGCCGAGCGGATGGTCGTCGGCTTCACCGTCGAGGACGCGCTGGTCCACGAGATCGACCTGGTCGCCGACCCCGCCGTGCTGCCGCTGCTGGACCTGGCGCCCCCCTCGTAGCCCCTCGTAGCCCCTCCCGGCCCGGCCTGGTCGCTCCGGGGCGATGAATTCGGTTGTCGGCGCCGGTCCCTAGGCTGCAAGGTCGAGGGGCGAGGCCCAGGAGAGGACGACTGATGGTGGACATGATCCAGGCCCACGGCCTGGTCAAGCGGTACAAGGAGGTCACGGCGCTCGCCGGGCTCGACCTGGCGGTGCCGGAGGGCCAGGTGCTGGCCCTGCTGGGCCCCAACGGCGCCGGCAAGACCACGGCGGTGCGGGTGCTGACCACCCTGCTCAAGCCCGACGAGGGCACCGCCCACGTGGCCGGCGTCGACGTGCGCGTCGACCCCGACGGGGTGCGGGCGCGCATCGGCCTCTCGGGGCAGTACGCCGCGGTCGACGAGCACCTGACGGGCTTCGAGAACCTCGAGATGGTCGGTCGCCTCTACGGCCTGGGCCGCAGCCGCTCACGCGCACGGGCCCGCGAGCTGCTGGAGCGCTTCGACCTCGTCGACGCCGGCGACCGGCCCTCCAAGACCTACTCCGGCGGCATGCGCCGGCGCCTCGACCTGGCCGGGTCGCTGGTGGCCGCGCCGCCGGTGCTGATCCTCGACGAGCCCACGACCGGGCTCGACCCGCGCAGCCGGGTCGGCATGTGGGACGTCATCCGCGAGCTGGTGCGCGACGGCGCCACGCTGCTGCTGACCACGCAGTACCTCGAGGAGGCCGACCGGCTCGCCGACGACATCGTGGTCATCGACCACGGCCGCGCCATCGCGCGCGGCACCGCCGACGAGCTGAAGTCGCAGACCGGCGGCGAGCGCGTCGAGGTGGTGCTGGCCCACGCCTCCGACCGCGAGGCGGCCGTCCGGCTGCTGGGCGCGGTGGCCGTGGGCGAGGTCGGCGTCGCCGAGAACGGGCGCGAGCTGACCGCGGCCGTCGAGGGCGGCGTCCGCTCGTTGCGCCACGTGCTCGAGGGCCTCGAGGCCGCGGGCCTCGAGGTGCTCGACATCGGCCTGCGCCGCCCCACCCTCGACGACGTCTTCCTGAGCCTGACCGGCCACGCCGCCGAGAAGGACCCCGACGAGAACACCGACGCGGCCGAGGAGGCCCTGCGATGAGCACCACCACCACTCCCGGCACTCCCGGCACCACTCCCGGCGCCGAGACCGGGCGCCTGCCCGAGCCGACCCCGGTGCCGGAGCGGCCCCACGGGGTCGTGCGCGCGCTGACCGACGGCTGGATCGTCGCCAAGCGCAACCTGGTCAAGATCAAGCGCGTGCCCGAGGTGCTGATCTTCGTGCTGATCAGCCCGATCATGTTCGTGCTGCTGTTCGCCTTCGTCTTCGGCGGCGCGATCGACCCCGAGGGCGCGGTAGGCTACCGCGAGTTCCTGATCGGCGGCATCTTCGCCCAGACCGTCGTCTTCGGCGCCACCTTCACCGGCGCCGGACTGGCCGAGGACATGCAGAAGGGCATCATCGACCGGTTCCGGTCGCTGCCGATGTCGCACGCCGCCGTCCTGGTGGGCCGCACCACCTCCGACGTCGTCTACAACGTGCTGTCGCTGATCATCATGGCGCTGACCGGGCTGCTGGTCGGCTGGCGGATCCGCGAGGGCGCCTTCGACGCCCTGCTCGGCTTCGCGCTGCTGCTGCTCTTCGCCTACGCGATCAGCTGGGTGATGGCCTACGTCGGCCTGCTGGTGCCCTCGGTCGAGGTCATCAACAACGCCTCGTTCATCGTCATCATGCCGCTGACCTTCGTCTCCAACGCGTTCGTGCCGCTGAGCTCCTTCGACGGCGTGCTGCGCCAGTTCGTGCTGTGGAACCCGGTCTCGGCGCTGACCCAGGCCAGTCGCGAGCTCTTCGGCAACGTCGACCCCTCGACCCCGGTGCCCGACGCCTGGTCGATGCAGCACCCCGCGCTCTACACGCTGGGCTGGGTGGTGCTGATCCTCGCGGTCTTCGTGCCGCTCTCCACCCGGCAGTTCGCCCGCGCCTCCTCCTGACCAGGCCCCAACCTCCCGCTGACCCGGCCCAAATGTGGCTCTCCTGTCTCTTCCGTGGGTCATGTGCGCCCGGGGAGGGTGGGCCGGTGGCCGCCGAGGTTGAGCAT